>DATMDM010000105.1:0-1532 GCA_035557795.1 Thermoplasmata archaeon
CGCTCCGGGCAGCTGCAAATCGGCCTGGACGTCGGTCGTAACGGTCGGGTCGTGGACGATCGAGGCGCCACCAAGGAAGCTCAGGCCCGCGAGGAGGGCAAATCCGATGAACGCATTGCCTCCTTCGCCGATAGCGGCAAAGCGGACGCCCGCGATGATCTGACCGTAGACCGGAACGCTCGCGCCGTCAACGGTACTGTCGCTGACCCAGAGGAAGCGGCCGATGCGCGTCCAGTTGCCGCCGAAGTCGACGTAAGGACTCTGCAGCCGGCGGGCCAGCAGGTAGGTCCCGGTCGTGTCGTTCGCGGCCTCCGTGCCGGTCGCCGTGGTGAATTGCGCGTTGCCGGTCTCCCCCATTCGAGCGAGCACGCGGCTCTCGAACCAGGCATCCACGATCGCGGCGGGAATCAGGTTTCCCACGACGACACCGAGCTCCAAGAGAATCCGACGGGAGGCCGCGGGGTTGTTCTGTGCCGCGAACGTCCAGCCTTCGATATCCTGGTCCCACTTCAGGTCGTAGTGGAGCGCCTTCCCGCTGACGATCAAGTCGTTCAACCGAGAGAGGTTCGTGACGACGATTCGACCGCCAATCTGGCCAACCGTAACTTGCCACTGCGGGACGGTCGCGTTGTCCACTTGGGTGAGGGACGCGTTCAGATGGAAGGTGAACCGGACGAGCGGCAAGGTTCCTGCGACGTTGCCCGTGTAGTTCGCGACCGTGGCATAGGGGAGGTTCTGCGCGCTGAGGTTGAAGGTCCAGCTGCGATAGGCCGTTCCGTTCGACTGGACGATCGAGCCGGCGGTCCAGCTCGTGTTGAGGTCGACCTTCTTGTACAGGGTGTCGGCCCGGTTGATGTAATCGCTGAACCGGTTGGTCGTGCTGTTGTACACGCGCGCATAGTTCGCGATGCCGTTCCCGTTCGAATCCTTGAACTCGACGAGTGAATCGAGCTTCACCGCGTAGAGGGTGTAGATCTTGATCGGCCGGTTCTCCGCGAAGCTGCGCCCTTGCTCGTCCTTGACCTGCGCGACCCCGAGGTACCTTGCCTTGATCGCGACGATGTAGATGTTGTTCGGATTCGCCGACGTCCCGTACACGACGCCGAACGCGGCGTCGGAGCCGAAGCGGACGAACACATGGTCGCCTCCGCCGAGTGCCGTCGTCGGGCCCGTCTCCTGGACGAGCTGGCCGTTAATCGGCGTCGCGGCTCGGGCTGCGGGTGTCGCGAGAAGGGCCATTCCCGCCGTAGCGACCAAGAGCAAGCCGATCAGAATCGCCTTCGCGTTCATGGAGAATCGAACCTCTTGAGAGTTCAGGGCTCGCGAGCGACCATTTCAAACTTTCCGCGCAATTGTCAATCCCGATTGCGTCCAAATCCTCGCGCGCCATGGGCCTCGAGACGGTTCGGAATCGAATCACGGAGCGGCATCGTCGCTGCGCAAGGTTCTTAGAACACATGACCGTACGCGCGCGAGATGAAGACTCGAATTCTCGGTCGCACGGGGCTGACGGTCTCCGAGATCGGGTTCGG
>DATMDM010000106.1:0-1048 GCA_035557795.1 Thermoplasmata archaeon
CCCGAAAGTGCGGCCTATATTACCCGCCCTTCGCGGAAGCTGGAAGGCGGGTTCCCGATGCAATTCGAAGCACGGATCGAGCCACTCACGGGCAAGCTGCCCAAGGTCACCTATCGTTGGGACCCGGAGACCGACATCCTCTCCGTGGCCTGTAAGGGCACGGGGAAGGCGACGGGGCTCAATGGGACGGTGGACCTGGAGGGCGGCGACGGCTCGTTCGTGGTGATCGACGTCGCCGGCGGTTGCATCCACGGCGTGGACGTCGTCACCTGGCCGGACGACATCCGCACCCGGGACACCCTCCCGATTCCGGAGCCCGCCAAGGACGGACGCGTCGTGTTCCCGGGGCGCAAATCGCAGCCGCGCGTGGCGGCGGTCGAGGTGGACACCGCGCTCACGGTGGAGAAGAACGCGAACGAATCCGTGCTCCATATCCGTGTGGGGCGCCAGCGGGTTGCCACCGTGGTGCGCGTGGCCGACCTGTTGCTCGTCGAGGTGGACAAGAACTCGCGCCTGGCGGGGCTGTGGTTCCTCGAGGTGCCGCCGTTCCCCAATGTGGAAGCGACCGCCTGACGGAGGATGGGGGAGGTTGGGGGAGGTTAGGGGAGGTTGATCGCGGTGCAATGACTCTCCACGCGCGAAACTGGTCCCACCTTCGTCGACGCTCCGCGTATTCTGGAGCGTATGTCGCGGTACGAAAAGCTGCACGCGTGGCGCGAATGCCACGAGCTGGCCCTGGCGGTCTACCGGGTCACAAAACGGTTCCCCGATGACGAGCGCTTCGGGCTCACCTCGCAAACGCGACGCGCGGCGTTCTCCGCCGCCGTGAACATCGTCGAAGGATCTGCACGCCGCAGCACCAAAGAATTCCGTCGATTCCTCGACATTTCCCTTTCCTCGCTGAGCGAGGTCGGATACGCGCTCCGATTCGCACACGAAGCGGGCATACTCACTGAGGAGGACTGGCCCGGCCTCAGCGACCTCCAAAGCCGCGCCCGGTTTCTTACGTGGCAGCTCTACCAAGCCCTGGGCCGCAAGTAACCTCCCC
>DATMDM010000107.1:0-1211 GCA_035557795.1 Thermoplasmata archaeon
CGACGAGGCGCTGCGCGCGCTCGACTCGCCGGCGCTGGACCCGCGGGTCGCGCAGGAATTGCGGGAGATCGCGGTGTACACCGTGCGCAGGTCGGCGTAGCTCCTCTTGGTGATCGCATTGCGGGTTCCGTGGCCTCGCTCGGTGGCGGCCAGTCGCTTCATCCATCTATCGCCCCAGGAGCGGCGCTACTTCCCCTTTTTCTTCTTGGCGTCCTCCGCGGCCTTCTTGTCGGCCGCCTCGGCGTCCAAGTCGGTCTGGTCGGTGAACGTCTTGTATTCCTTGACGTACTTCGGCGACGCGCGGTATTCCGAGTCGGACTGGTGCGGGAACGTGTGGCACTCCTCGCTGCCGTTGCCGAGAGCGTGCGGGTGGCAGTGGTCGTCTACATGCGGGCGGACGTCCTTGTTGTCCTTCTTCGGTCTCCAGGTGACGACACGCTTCGGGTGGCAGCCGTAGCGGACGCCGTGGGGAACCTTGAGCCCGCCGAGCGCGTTCAACTGGTCCGTGATCTTGTCGTAGAGGACCTGGAAGTCGAGTCCGAGCGGGTCGTCGTGCATGCTCCCCGGACCGTCGTTGACGATGACCCAGCCTTTCTTGCCAGTCTTTTTGTCGTTGACCCGGTAACCCTTTTTCTTGTTGGCGATCTTGTGCCAGAGCGTGCCCGGATTCTTGATCTTGGCGTCGGTCGCCGCGTCGAAGGAAGACCACTTGCTGATGTCCGACCAAAACACGTTCGAGTACATCAGGTTCTTGTCGGCTTCCATGTGCGGAGTGATCGTCAGGAGGTGGTTCGCGCGCGCCGAGAGAAAGACGTAGAGCTGTGCGAACGTATCGAGGATGGAGTCGGGCCACTTCCACCACACGTCGTGCCGAACCCCGTTGTCGGGGTAGTTGTGGTACCACCCGATCGAGGCGTACTTCTTTTCGCTCCCGGTCGAGAACTTGTCGTCCTTGTCGGTGGCATTGGTCTCGACAACCGGCACGGTCTCGACGCCGGCGCAATAGCCGTGGATCCACTCGCCCGTGATCACCCACTCGAGGATCGTGCCGCCCTTGTCGACGTCGAAGTCCTCGTGGATCGCGTATGTGCCTTTCTTGTTGATGTAGCCGTTCACGCTCTCCGCGCCGACGAGCTCGGACGCCTCGGACTCGTCGGCCCGCTTCGCCGACCCCGCGCCCGTGTCGTGGAAGAAGAAGTAGGCGCGCTGGA
>DATMDM010000108.1:0-9559 GCA_035557795.1 Thermoplasmata archaeon
TCCACGTCATGGACTTTCTCGCCGCGCGGGACAAGCACCTGCGTGCAGAGGGGCGCGATCCTGCAACCCATCGTAGCGCTGATCCCCAGCGAGCGAGGCATGCACTACTCCGAAGTGGGGTTCCGGAACGTTCGCCTCGACACCTACCGCAAGGCGGGGATCGAAGGCGACTTCCGGGTGTTGCGCAGGACCCATGAGCAGATTCTCATGGACCGACTCGAAGCGCAGGGCCGCAAGGACGTGAGCGCGATCGAGATCGCCGCGAAGCGGCTCCGGCACACGCCGCAGGTCGCACTCGGGCACTACGTATAGTACCGCAGCGGACGCGCCAAGGATGTCGCCAAGGCGGCGTGGGAATCTCCGAGGATCGAAGTCCGGTGACGTGTCAGACGAACCGTCGGATCGAAAGCAATGACCCCCTCTGACGAGTCCACTCCATGAAATAGCGAATCCCTCCGGGTCCGCTATTCCTTCTTTGGGACCTGTCCGAGGAGGCGATTGTTTTAGGTCGCGCGATGTCTGACGTTCTGCAGACGGGGAGGCGCCAAGATTCCCTCCCTTGACGACCGAGGGGACGTCTTTCGGTAACAATCGGCGATCCAGTCGTCCACGGCTTACCGCCTGTCCTCTGGAGGAGTCGCGACAGCGAGGGATTCCGACTTCGATCTATCGACCCGACTGCATTGCACGCACGTAATCGTCCCACTCCCGCGCGGTCTTCCGGATGATGAACCCTCTCGCGAACGGGGCGAGCAACCGGTACGGCCCCGTCAGGTGGACGTCGAACGTCATTTCGAGCCGAGTACCTTCCGTCTCCGAGAACAACCGGTACGTGTTGTGCGTGTGCCCCATGTTCGATCGGGCGTCGGCGTCCCAACCGTCCGGCGGCCGCAGGCGTACATGGAACCGCGCGGCGAACGGGAACGCCATGATTCCGGTCTCTGCCATCTCGATCAGGTCTCCCTCCCGACGGATCACCCTGCGTGTGCGCAGCCGGACTCGGCTCAATTCCGGATCACTGTCCCGAAATTCCGTGCACCAGGCGTAGACATCCGGAAGAGGGGCTCGAAACCGCTTCGTCACTCGGAAGAGCACGCAAGGCGAATTCGCTAAGGGCACAAAAAGGCCTCGGCGAGAAACAGCCGAGTGACCTTCCGATGCTGGATGCACTTGTCCTCTCTCCTCGAGATCGTTGCCGGAGGGAACAATTAAGTCGCCAGTTCTGATGGCCACGTCCGAGACCGATGAAGACGGTGGGACCGCCACGTAGAGACTCGCCGATCGAGATCGTCCACTTCGCGGATCCATGGGGCTGGTGGTCCTGGGGGCTGGAGCCGATCCTTCAGCGTCTGCGAGAGGTCTACGGTGACAACGTGCAAGTCACCTACAAGATGGGTGGCGAGTTCGAGAACCTGAAGGCGTGGATGCAGGAATACGGCGTCGACGAACGGGGCACCGTCAACTGGATTCTCGAATCCGTCGCGCTGACGCGCATGCCTGTGCAGCCCGATTACTACTTCCGATGTCAAGTCGAGAGCTCGTTCCCTGCATGCATCGCGTTGAAGGCAGCGAAGTTGCAATCCGAGTACAAGGCAGCGAAATACTTCCGGCGGATGATGGAAGCCTTCGGGCTGAAATGTCTCCACGCCACAGATAATACCCTCGTGAAATTGGGCGGAGAGGTTGGGCTTGACAGAGATCGTCTTCGAAAGGAAATGCATTCGGACGCCGTCGAGGAGGCGTTCGAACAGGATCGTCAGGAGATGGTGCGGCATCATGCGAACTTCGATGCCCTCCTGATCCGTGATCGGTTGCAGACCGGGGAATCGCGATCAGTCTGTTCGGCTGAGGGACCAAATCAGGTAGATCACCGCGGGAACGCCCAGGATCAGCAAGACCACGAGACCGGCCGCAATCCATGAATAGACTAGCTGGTTGAAGGTCCAATTCTTGAAGGCGAGGTTCCACCGGCCATCGGCCCACACGATGACGAGCCAGATGAGCCAAGTGAAGAAGGAAATGCCCCCGCTGCCTCCCGCCGCTCGACCGCGTCGAGGCCCTCGTCCCCATTCCCAGAGTTCCTCGGCGGGCAGTCTCTTGTACCACAGGAAATAGACGGCCCCCGCGAGCGGAATGACCCAGCTCGCCATGAGGAGGAGCTCCCACAGGATCACAGTCAGAATGAACGTGACAGCATGGCCCACCGTTCAGTCCCCGAGCCCGAGGGGCACGAGTCCCATTGCCTGAGTGGTCGCAACCACCCATAGGAAGACGAAGAGCGCCGCAACCGCAGCGGCTGCAATTCCCCCGGCCATCACCAGTAGGAACTTCGAGTGTCTTCTGACAAATTGCTTCCAGGACTTGCTCCGTGGCCTTTCACCGATTTCCATCGTGCCAACCTCCCTCCTTGGTTACGCTCAAAACTTCCTCACGAAGGTTCCCTAGGTTTGGCCAAGAAGAAGGCGTCCATCGGCATATCCCTTCCCGTTGGTACCATTCCTGCGGACGGCGAGGAGATCCCGCGGACGGTTCCTCCGTCCACCCCGCATCTTCGGTCGGCATGAACGATGTGCGGACCGCGCGGCCCGCCGCGAAGAGTGTACCGGTTCCGGCCTGACGTCGGACTGAGGTCAGGGCCACACAACTAACAGTGCCAGAACCGTGCCGTACGCCAAATGGGTCACGAAGCTTGTCGTGACCGCAACCGATCCGAGCTCTCTCGACCAGGGGCCGCCAGCCGTGGCCGGCCTGTGAATAGCCAGTGTGACGGCGAACAGGGCGATGCCATATCCGGGTCCCAAGACCCAGAGCGAAGGCCCGGACGGGAAGAGGGGAAGGACCAAAACAAAGACGACGCCTAGGACCAGCCCGTGGAGGAAGTGGAGCCCGAGCCCTAGGAGGAGAAGGGCGTCCGCAGGCCGCTTGAGAATCCGCGAAGCCATCCTCTGGTTCACCTGCCAGTCGAGGAGGCCTTCGATGCCCCAACGAAACCGGACAGGGAGTTCCACGAGGGTCATCGCTCCCGTCGCCGCGAGGCCCGCGGAGAGCCCCCGCACGATCATAATCCCGTCCATCATACAACGCTGCGCGACTGTCACGTGGGTGTTGGGTATCGGCGCCTAGACGACACGGAGCGTCTTGGGTCGGTTCCCGCACCTCGAACGGCCCTTTCGGACATCGAGTTACGACCTATAGTCATCCCTGCCTGGATTGGCTCAGCGCACCGTTCCGTGTGGTCACAATGCCCAGTCCACCCGACCAGGGGAAAGGTATCGGATCCAATAATTTCCCAACTATTTTCAAATACCCCGGGGCAGTGCAACCGGTCGGTGAACCTATGGATCGCGAGAAACTCGGGTTCTTCCTTGGCATCGTCGTGCTTGCAGTCGGCATCGCCCTCCTGGCCTTCACGTTCTACAGTGCGTTCACGGTGGCCACGAACCCGAACGGATTCATGAAGAACCTCGGATTCGAGGTCCCGATCCGTGCTTCGGCAGCCCTCTCGGTCAGCTTCTCCTTCTCCCCGGACCCGGTCAATGTCAACAGTCAGACTCAGGGGACGATTTCGATCACGGGTGGCTCGCAGCCCTTCTTCGTTTGGATCAACGGCACGACTCCGAGTGGCTGCGCGCCGTCGTCGCAGCCCCTTCAGATTAGTTCACCCACCTACTCCTTCCAGTGCACGCCGACCAACACGGGCACGTTTAGTGCGCCGGTGGACGTCGCCGACCGGGCCGGAGACCACGGATCGACCAGCTATTCGCTCACCGTCCAGGGCAGTGGAGGCGGCGGGAGTGGGACGGGGAGCGGAGGTGGAGGGAATGTGTCCCTCGTTCCGCTCGCCATGGCGACCCTGACCGTCGGCATGTACATGGTCATGGCCGTCGTCGGCGCGGTCTTCGTCAAGGCCGGGTGGAGCATGATCAAGCCGCGGCCCGAGACGATCCGCATTCGTCTGAAACCCGAAGAGTTGATGAAGGCCATCGAACCCTACGTCCCGGCGCCACCGAAGAACGAGCCACCTCACGGCAGCTAAAGGCCAGGCCCTTCGGCTCCCCTCCGTGGAAGGATTCGACCGCGACGGCGAGATCGCAAAATCAGAAGTGGCGCGAGATACCAGACCAGGGCGTGCGGCTCAAGCGCAGTCTTCCTCTCCACTCGGAGAGGGCAACTTTAAGGGAGGAGCTCGACCTGAGGGAACCGATGGAGCCGGACAAGCGAGTCGCCGTGGTCACCGGGGCCTCGTCGGGGTTCGGCAAGGCGACGGCTTCGCTCCTCGCGGCTCACGGATTCCGCGTCTTCGGCACCAGTCGAACCCCGCGAGCCGATCGAGGCGACGGGTTCGAGTTGCTCGAGCTGGATGTCGATTCCGACGTGTCCGTCTATCGATGCGTCAAGACCGTTCTGGAGAAGGCCGGACCCGCCGAGGTGTTGGTGAACAACGCGGGCCAAGTCCTCACCGGATCGATCGAGGAGACGTCGGCGGAGGAAGCGAAGGCCCACTTCGACACGAATTTCTTCGGCGCCGTCCGGATGACGCGAGCGGTCCTGCCGTCCATGCGGGAGCGCCGACGCGGTTGCATTGTGAACATCGGCTCACTTGCGGGCACGTTCCCCGTCCCTTTCGAAGGCTACTATGCTGCGGCAAAGGCCGCCCTGCGCACTTATACCCAGGCCCTGCGACTCGAGGTGGCGAGGTTCAACATCCACGTTTCCATCGTCGAGCCTGGGTTCTTCAAAACGAACATCGGGAACGCGCGGAAGGTCGCGGCCAAACCCCTCGACGCCTATTCGCGCGCGCGGGAACGCGTCGACCGTCGATTGGAGGAACACATGGAAAAGGGGGCGGATCCGAGGAAGGTCGCAAAGAGGATCCTGGGAATCGTCGAGGACCCGAATCCCCGCCTGCGGTACCCGGTGGGGAAGGAGAGGAGGTACCTCCTCCTGGCGAAAATCACGCCCGCGGCTCAGTTCGAGGCCGGCCTGCGGCGTCACTGGCAGCTGGACCGATAGCCGGATCGAGTGCGCGAAACCCGGAGACTCAAAGGCTATCTGCCCCTCGTCCAACGCGATGGTCCAATGGCGGCCATCCCGCCGAATCTCGTAGATCACGAGCAACGGCCACGTGTCTGATGCGAACTTTACCTTCAAATCGGAGACTTCTCTGAAAATCAGCGTGGCGGGAGAAATCCAGAAGTCAGCGCGGCGTTCCGTGAGCGCCTCCCGCCAGTTCAGGACGTAGTCGATGTCTAAGAGTAGATCACGGGACTCCACCTGCGGTTCTCCACCGGGCGCGAGCTCAACTCAGTACTTGCCGCCATCGCGTGGATAATCACATCGTGCCAACTCATCTCGGCGAAGTCCCTGTCCGACCGCACCCACGTGTCAATCTTGAACGCCCGGTGTGCCATGTCAAGCCCGAATTGTTCGGAGACCAAAAAGTAAGGTGCCCGCCTTGAGCGCGGCTTGGCGAGGAACGAGGGCTTCGACAACATAATCCGAACAGAAGGGGAACCCAGGTTCAAATAGCGGCGAAACCACTGAGCGGCGAGGTTTCACCCACTATGCGACAGGGGAGCACTTCACGTCACGCCAACCGGGATGCGCAACTCATCGGCTGGTTGCTCGAAGAAGACCAACCGTCCGTTCGCTATCACACAATGGTTGACCTACTGGAGCGCAAGGAAGACGACCCCGAAGTGAGAGAGGCCCATTCCAAGATACCGAGAATCGGTTGGGCCCGGGACATACTGAGACTCCAGAAACCGAGAGGGTTCTGGGAACTACGCGAGCCGGCGAACGTCCGCGAATGGCTGAACTTTCTCCGCGTCCCAGAGTACGTCGCCACGACTTGGAGGGCCATCGTTCTCTCGGACCTGGGCCTCACTTCGAGAGACCCACGGATCAGAAAGATTGCCGATCGCTTCTTCGAGTACAAGCTCCGGCTGGGGACCATGATCAACATCTTCACCGAAGAGGTGTGCAACGTCGGGAATACGGCTCGTATGCTGACCCGTTTCGGCTACGGGGACGACTACCGGGTGAAGAAGCTGTACGATTGGCTCCTCGAAGACCAGAGGGAGGACGGGGGCTGGAACTGTTCCCAAGACACGCCCGGGACGTTGGACGGCTGGGAGGCCTTGGCCGCCTATGCCGCTCTGCCAAAGCCGAAGCAATCCGGGAAGATTGAGCAGTCCATCTCGAGAGGAGCTGAGTTCTATCTGGAAAGAAGACTGTTCCAGGAAGGGAGAAAGTACGTCCCTTGGTTCAGATTCCACTATCCGAATCACATCTACTACGACATTCTGGTTGGGCTTGACTTGATCACAAAGCTTGGATTCGCAGACGACCCACGGCTCGAGCCCGCTCTCAAGATCCTCAAGGACAAACGCCGAGCGGACGGAACTTGGTTACTGGACAGAGTGCACCCGGATCTAGGGCCAGGCGCGAGCATTCACCTTGTCGTGAAGAAAGTCAAGCCTCTTGCGCTAGAAGTGCCCGGCAAGCCGAGTAAGTGGATAACTCTCACGGCTCTTCGAGTCTTGAAGCGAGTTGAGGACGCGAGCTAGCACGGTGGGCGCTCCACTCTGCGGAACGGTGTCAATCATCTCAGATGCGTGGCGAACCACCGGAGATAGGCGTGGAGCCGAGCGACCCGGTGTTTCGGCTTCCCCGCCCGGGATAGGTCGTGATTCTCCTTCGGGAAGAGGACCATCTCTGCCTCCTTGCCGTAGTACTTCAGGGCGGTGAAGAACTGAATCGCCTCGACGTGCCAACAACGATAGTCCTCGAGGGAATGGACGAGGAGGAGCGGTGTCGAGACGTTCTTCACGTATCGCAGGGGAGACTTCGCCAACGTCGCTTCTTCGTCGTCCCAGGGATCGACGCCGACCTGATCGCGCCCGAAATAGGGGCCGATGTCGCTCGTCCCCCAGAACGTCCACCAGCTGGAGATGGAGCGGTCGGTGACGGCAGCCTTGAACCGATCCGTTTGGGTCACGACCCAATTCGTCATGAACCCGCCGTACGAGCCGCCGGCGATCGCGAGTCGCTTCCGATCGACGAAAGGATACTTCTCGGCGGCGAAGTCCACGGCCTCCATGAGATCCTGGTAATCGCGCTCCCCGTAATGCCCGCGGATGTCGGCGAATGCCTCCGAATAGCCGTCGCTGCCTCGAGGATTGACGAAGAGGACGGCGTAGCCTTTCGCGGCAAAGACCTGGAATTCATGGAGGTAGCTGTATCCGAACGCCGTCTTCGGGCCGCCGTGGACATAGAGGATTGTGGGGACCTTCCCCTTCTTGGCCGGTGAGAGCAGCCAGCCGTCGATTGTGGCCCCATCGCTGGCCTTGAAGGCGAATGCCTCGGGTTTGCGGATGTCCAGTTTCTTCTTGGCGTCGTCGTTGAACGACGTGAGCTTGCGGATGCCCCTGCCAACCGAGTAGAACTCGGCTGGGTTCGCGATCTCCATCCCGGTGAAGACGATCGCCTTCGCGTTGGCCTGGAATGCCTCCACGCTCCGATTTCCTCCGACGTGCAGGGTCGCCTTCTTGGTCCGCACGTCAAGCGAATACAGGTGCACCGAACCCCCCTCTGCGACGAGGAAATAGATCCGACCGCCCACCCACTTCGGGTCCGAATTGACGCCCCCCATCCGGACGTCCGAATTCAGGTTGTTCGATAGGTTGCGGTCCAAGGAGTCCAGACGCGTCGGGCCCGCCGTTCCGGATACGTTGATCGACCACAAGTGGCCGTGGGAGGCGAAGCCTCGAGGCAGGTCGTTCCCGAGGAATGCGAGTTGTCGATCGTCGGGAGACCAGACGACCGAGCCGATTTCCATGTCGTGTTTCGTAAGCCGCTTCCTCTTGCCCGAGGCGACGTCGAGAACGAAGAGGTCCTGGAGGTACGGGTGACGGTCGTCCGTTTGCGCGATGTATGCGATCCGGCGACCGTCGTGCGACCAGGCCGCCTTCGTCACGTCGAACTCGCCTTTCGTAACTTGCTTCGTTTCCTTCGTCTTCACGTCCAGTGCGAAGACGTGCTTCCGAAGATTGTAGACGAACCCTTTCTCGTTGAACCAGAAATTGATACGTCGGATCGTCCGAACGTCTTCGTCGTCCTGTCCGACGTTCGACAGGAAGAGGACGCGCCGACCGTCCGGGGACCACGCATGACCCTCGATTCCTTCCTTGCGCCGCAGGAGGAGACGCGCCTCCCCGCCATCGGTCGGGAGCACATACAGGGCGTTCCCCTTGTCGTCCTTGCCCACGTCCCGTTTCGACGCGAAGAGGATCCATTTTCCGTCCGGCGACACCTTGGGCGCCGAGTCCTTGCCGGCGGTCGTCAGCTGCGTCGCTTCCCCGCCGTCCAAGGGGACCCGCCACAAGTTCCCCTCGTACTCGTCCTTCTCCAGAAGGGCGCGATGGACCGAAAGGACGGCGAAAGACGCGTCCGGCGAGAGGTTCGGTTCAGAAAGGAACGCATAGGCGGTGAGATCCTCCGGCTCCACCCGTTTCGCCACGCGGAGGCGACATCCGGTTGAACAATAAAGTTGCTCCCGAGCTTTGGGCCGAGGATTTCGCTCGTTCGAGGACGAGAGGATGGTTTGATCCTCTTCATCCGGGGAATTAGCGAACGGCTCCCTTGTGGATCAGCTTGATCCCCGTGTCCGGCCCCATGCGCTGGCCGTAGCCGAGGTGAATATGAAACAGGCCCAAGGCCTCGATCCAGCGGGCGCTCTTGAGGCCGCCCGTATCCACGGCGTCAAATCCGATGTCGCGCGCCATCCGGAGGATCCGTTCTTTCGCCTGGTTGTCGTCTCCCGCCACGAACGCCGTGATCCGGTCACCCAGGACCTGCCCCGTGCTCATCGTGTGCGCGAACGCCGTGTTGAAGGCCTTCACGACCTTCGCGGTGTGGGCCATCTCTTGGAGTTCCTCGGCCCCGCTCTTCTGCGTGACCGTGTCCTCCCGCCCGAAGGCGTTCGTCACGTCCACGAGGGGCTTTCCCGCGAAGGCGTCTCCCATCTCCTTCAGGGCGTTGGCTCGCTCGGTAAAGGGCACCGCGAGGACGATGATGTCGCCCCATCGGGCGAGTTCGCGGACCTTCTCTGGGACCTTGCCGATCGCCTGAACTTCATATCCCGCCCGGACGAGCCCCTTACTCAAGGCCGTGCCCACGTTTCCGTCCCCGATCATCGCCACCTTCGTTTGCGCCATCCGTCGGACCTCGGGCTCCGATGCCCCGCGGTCGTATTTCATGGTTTGTTGCGGGCCTAAAATAATAATCCCAACGGACGCGTTCAGTCGTCCATGGCTGCGCCGTTGGGTCGGCTCGAGTACTTGTACGTCGGGACCTCGGATTTCAAAAGGGACCTGGAATACTACACCCACGTCCTCGGGGCGACGGTCCTGTGGAACTACAACGAGTTCGGAGCGAACGTCGCCGGGCTCCGACTGTCGGAGGGTCCGCAGTATCTCCTCGCGGACCACCGACCCGCGCCCTCGTGCCTGCCCCTATTCGAGGTAAAGGATTTGAAGGCGGCGGCGAAGGCCCTGCG
>DATMDM010000109.1:0-4281 GCA_035557795.1 Thermoplasmata archaeon
CGCGTCAGCCCGATATCTTGATATCCGGCGTCTCGCATCGTGCGCGGCGGAGTTGGAGAACGGATGAAAGACGTGAACTCGATCGCGAAGAGGGCCATGGAGTACAAGGAGAAAGGCCTCTCCGAGAAGGAGATCGCGGACGAGTTGCACCTGTCCCCGGAGACCGTCACCTGGCTCCTGACGCGCGGGATCAAGGGCGGAGAGGCGCCGAAAGACGTGAAGATCGGTTGGCGGTCCGTTGGCGTGTACGGGAACCGCATCGGGTTCATGGCCGCGGCGATGTCGGACATCGCCCTCGAGGAGCTCGAGAAGCGGCAGATGGACGCGGATTCGATCGTCGGCGTCGCAATCAACGGGATTCCCCTCGCGGCGTTGATCAGCGAAGAGCTGGGGAAAGAGCTCATCGTCTACCGGCCCAGTGAGGAGCGGCACGGCAAAGGCGGGGCCTTTTCCTCGAACTACGCCTCTCCGCAGGGCAAGAAAGTCCTGATCGTCGACGACGTCGTCTCGACGGGTGACACCATCAAGGCCGCGATCTCGGATGTCCACGAGTCCGGCGGCACCGCGGTCTTGGCGGTCGTCCTCGTGAACAAGACCGCCCACGACGAACTCGCGGGCGTGCCGCTGCGCGCCCTGATTCGCGCACGGTCGATCTGAAGTGGCCTCGGAAGTCGCCATCCGCCCATGGAGGCCTCGGGACGAATCGTAACTGTTAAGGCCCGGAGTGACAATCATTGAAACGTGGCGGAGGCGAGTCGAATGTGGCGCCGAAAGTGGAGCCCTCGGCGGAGGCGGGCGTTCGCGGAAGTCGTCTTGCCGTTGATCCTCTTGGGGCTGTTCCTCGAGTTCCTCTTCCTCTTTGTCATGAAGTCCGCGGCGGTCGAATGGCTCTTGGTCCTCCCCGCGATCGGGACCCTCCTCGGCCTGATGTGGTTGGTGAGCCGCGAGCCCGCAAACCTTTAGGCTCCTCCGCAGTTGTGCGTCGCGCGGTGGGACGCGCTGACGCACTGGTACGACGACCTCCTCGTCGAGGCGAAGGCGTTCGTCGGCGAGAAGCGGGACCTCGTCATCAACGCGGGCCTCAGCGTGAGTGGCCTCCAGCACGTCGGTCGGCTCCGCGGCGAAATCACGCTTTCGCAACTTCTGACGCGCAGTTTTCGGGAGCATCGGCGGAACGCACTCCAGAGCCTGGTCCTGTATACGCAGGACGAGTGGAAGGCGAAGGAGGCCCAGGTCGCCCAGTTCACGAAGGAAGATGGGCGGAAGTACGCGGGCCGTCGGCTCATTGACGTGCCGGATCCGTTCGGGTGCCATGCGAATTGGGTCGAGCATTTCTGGCAAGATTTCGGCGGCGTCCTGGATCGGTTCGCGCCGGGTATCCGCATCGTGACGACGACGGACACATACCGCAACCCGGAGATGCAGGCGCTCGTCCGCGATCTCGCGTCGCGGGCGGAGGAGGTCCGTGCGACCGTCAACAAGTACCGCGCTCGCCACCCGTATCCTCCGGGGTGGATTCCGTTCGAAGCGTTCTGCGAGAACTGCGGGACGATCGGCGCGACGACGACATCGATTGACGGAACGTCAGCATCGTATCGATGCGAGCGATGCGGGCACAGCGGCAAGTCTTCGATCGAGAAAGGGAAGCTGAATTGGCGGCTCGAATGGCCCGCGCTGTGGAAGGTCTATCGCGTGGACATCGAACCGTTCGGGAAGGACCACGCGACACCGGGCGGCTCGCGCGACTCCTGTGCGGAGATTGCGGAGACGATCATGCATTTCCGACCCCCGATGGGAATCCCGTACGAATGGGTCGGCATCGCAGACCGAGGGAAGGATCTCGGCGACATGGGCTCGTCGGACTTCCTCGGTTTCACGCCGGCGCAGTGGGTCGCGGTCGGGGATCCGGAGGTCTTGCGGTACATCTACGCCTTCAATCCGATCGCCAGGCGGGTGGTCCTCGACCTATATCGCGTCGACGCGTACCACGACACGTTCGACCGCGCGGAAGCCGCGTTCTATTCGGAGAAACGCCAAGGGGACGAGGACGACCAGGCTCGATCGTACGAGCTCGCCTACCTCGCATCCCTGCCGAAGGAGAAGCCCTTCGCGCTCTCGTACCGCCACGCATCATTCTTGTCGCAGATCAGCCCCGAATCCGGTCGGCTCGAATGGTGTCTAAAGCGAATGCGGGACACGGGAATGCTGACTCGACGCGCGACCGAATTTGAGAGCGCACGAATCGCGAGGCGCCTGGCACAGTCGCGTGTCTGGGTGGAGAAGTATGCAACCGAGAACCGCGTGAAGCTTCTCGAGTCGTTTGCGACCGAAGTCAAAGCACAGCTCGACCTAGACGACCGCAAGGCATTACGTCTGTTTGCAACGAAGGCCGCCGGCCTTCGCTGGAACGAGGAGTCGATCAAGGAATCGATGGTCTCTCTCACAAAGAAGGGCGGACTCCCGGTTGAGACGGGCCGATTTTTCCGCGACCTGTACCTCGTCTTGCTCGGATCGGAAAAGGGCCCGCGAGCCGCGCCGTTTCTCGCGGTGCTGGAAAAGGAGTGGGTGTTACGCCGACTCAACGAGGCGGCGGAGTAAGAAAAGTCAATATACGCCCTCTCCGTTGAATCGCGTTCGCAGCCCCGTGGTCTAGCGGCCAATCGTGACCGCGATGCGGTCGCGGGCCAGTGATTCGAGGCTCTGGATCGGCCGAAGACGCCGAGGAGAGACCTCGCGACGGCAGTTCGAATCTGCCCGGGGCTATCCTTCCTATGCCGCGAGGATCGGCAAAAAGCCTCCGACGAGACGGTCTTCCATCGACGGTGCAGGCCCACTATCGCCGAGGCGGGATGCACGATGAAAACGATGTCAGCGACCATGGCCGGCTCGAAATCCCTGATGGGCGCGGACGAGGTCTTCGTACTCGCGAATCTCGCGGTCCATCCTCTGAGAATCCCAGCCCAAGACCTTTCCCATCCGTTCCGCGATCATCGGCGCGGCTTCCACCCCTTGGTCCCGCGCCTCGAAGAAAAGGCCCAGCCGGCGGACCAACACGTCGGCAAGGGTCACGGCCATCTCTTCATTCATCGCGATGTCGACCTCGGCCCACAAGTGGGGAGTCGACGAGTGAATCCGTTCTCGCGCAGACGGAGCGCCGAGGGACCGGCGCACCTGCTCCGCCGCGTACCGACCTTGGAGGTGAAGGGCGGCGTCCTCGTCGAAACCGAGGTCCGTGAATTCTTCCAAGGGCTCGATCCGAGGGCCGAGGGGCCGATCCCGTGTAGTACTCGATCCGGGGCGGCGAAGTCGGAGAGCCAGAAGTCCCCCGACGTCTTCGGCCATGGCCCGGTGGGTTGTGAGCTTCCCGCCCGTCACCGAGATGAGACCATCCGGGTCCTCGAAAATTGCATGATCTCTCGAGATCTCCGATTCTGATTTCTCCTCCCGGCCCTTGCGGAGGAGGGGACGCAACCCGGCGTACGCGCTCACGATGTCATCGGGACCCAGATGGGAATCCGGGAACGCATCGTTGATCGTCTCCAGGAGATACGCGACGTCACTCGCATCCGGGAACACGCGGTCCGGATTACCACGAAAATCCGTGTCGGTCGTGCCCACAAGGGCCAGGTTCCCCCACGGCAGCACGAATACGACTCGGCCGTCCGTCTTTGCGGTAAGCGCGAGCGCATGGCGGTTCCCGATCCTTGCCCGCGACACAAAGATGTGAATGCCCTTTGTAGGCCTGATTGTAGGGGTCGGTCCGGGGGAGCGGAAGCGATCGAGCCAGACGCCGGTCGCGTTTACGATGAATCGTGATGACACGGTGAAGGAAGCTCCGCCAATCGCATCCCGAACGTCGGCACCGGCGACACGACCTCCGTTCCGGACGAGGCCCTCGACCTGAACATGATTTGCAACGATCGCTCCCGCAGCCGCGGCGTCTTGCGCAATCGCAAGCACGAGGCGTGCGTCGTCCGTCCATGCGTCATAATAGAGTCCTGCTCCCGCCAGTCCGCGCTCTGCGATCCGTGGCTCTCGCTCCCGGGCCTCCGCGGCCGAGAGCCAAGATCGGCGAGGCAGCGTTTTTTCCTTGGACAACAAATCGTAGAGAAACAGACCGAGGCGGAGGACTGTTCTCCCGGGACCGTGGTCGACGTACGCCGGGATGAGGAACGGGAGCGGGTGGACGAGGCCCGGGGCATTCCGGAGCAAGAGGTCCCGTTCTCGGACCGCTCGCCGGACGAGGCCGAACCGATAACTCCGCAGGTATCGGAGGCCCCC
>DATMDM010000110.1:0-21650 GCA_035557795.1 Thermoplasmata archaeon
GGCCTCGAGACGGTTCGGAATCGAATCACGGAGCGGCATCGTCGCTGCGCAAGGTTCTTAGAACACATGACCGTACGCGCGCGAGATGAAGACTCGAATTCTCGGTCGCACGGGGCTGACGGTCTCCGAGATCGGGTTCGGTGCCTGGGCCATCGGCGGGAATGCACACGGGAACTCGTACGGTCCGACAATGGACACGGAATCGGTCGCCGCGGTCCGGCGCGCCGTCGAGCTCGGGGTGAATTTCATCGACACCGCGGATGTGTACGGATGGGGGCACAGCGAGGAGATCCTCGGTGAGGCTCTCGAAGGGCGTCGCGACGATGTGCACATCGCGACGAAGGTGGGCGGAGACTTCTATCACGGCGGCGTGCGGATGAACTTCGATCCCGGATACATCGCGTTCGCCCTAGAGCGGTCGCTCAAGAGGCTCCGCACCACGCATGTCGACGTGTACCAACTCCACAATCCGCCCATGGAGATGATGGGCGATCCCGAAACGTACGAGGCCCTCGAAGCCCTGAAGGCGGAACACAAGATCGATCACTACGGAGTCTCCGTCCATGAGCCTGCGGAGGCCGCGCTCTGCCTCGAGGTGGGATCGCCGGAGGTCTTGCAGATTCCCTTCAGTCTCTTCCGCCAAGAATGGATCGAGGAAGTCTTCGACGCCGCGCGCAAGGCGAATGTCGGCCTCATTGCGCGCGAGCCGCTCGGGAACGGCTTCCTCACCGGGAAGATCCGGCCTAACGCGCGCTTCGCTCCAGGGGACATTCGACATCATTGGCCACCGTCGATGGTCGCCGGACGAGCCGCGGCGGCCGAACGACTCTCGTTCCTCGCTAGACCCGATCGGATGATGGCCCAGGCGGCGTTGCGATTCGTCCTCGCATATCCCGAGATCTCCGTCACGATCCCGGGCGCGAAGACCGTCGCGCAGGCAGAGGAGAACGCCGCTGCGAGCGATGCGCCGCCGCTCTCGAGGGACGAGGTCGAGCGAGCTCGCCACCTCTACGCAAAGGATTTCGGGATGTGAGACGCACCACTGAAGCTTTTTAGCCAACCCGTCATTAGCTTCCTCTGGAGAACGGCGCGGATGTGGGCCCGACAAGACCTGGTCGCCGAGCTGAAAGGGCTCGGCCTTCTGCGCACGGACGAACTCGAACGTTCGTTCCTCCGCGTCCGGCAAGAATCGTTCCTGCCCGAGTTGTTCGGCCCTCTCGCCTACGCCGACATGCCGCTTCCGCTCCATGCGGCGGCGAATCCGACGACGATGCCGTCCGCACGCTGTCTCATCGCCGCGCTCGACCTCCTGGATCTCGAGGACGGCCTCCGCATCCTGGTCTCAGGATGTCGCGGTGGCTATCCGGGAGCGCTCCTTGCGGAAGTCGTCGGCCCGGAGCGCGTCGTCGTGGTGGAGACCGACCCGGAGCGCAGAGCCCGGACGATTGAACGTATGCGGGCTGCAGGATTCGACCGGGTGCGGGTCCTGCCTTCGCTGCCGGACGAGACGTTCGACCGAATCCTGGTGCTCGATGCCACTCCGCCGCGACAACTGGTTTCCCGACTCGCGGATCCCGGTTTCCTCATCGCACGTGGTCGAGGCGTGCACGATCTCGCGTTTGTGAAACTCATTCGCAATTCGGGGGAGACCCTCCAGATCACGTTCAACGAGGCCCCCTCCCCGGTGGTCGAAGGGTCGCAGGAGGACCGGACGCCCGTGGACTTCGGTCGACTCTTCGCGGTTGAGGACCTCCTCGCCCACGCCTGGGAGGGCCGCGTGACCGGACATTACGACCAGCATTTCCGGGACGTCGTTGTCGAAACGTTTGCGGGCGGACCGCTCGACCTGAACGCGTTCGATCCCGCGCAAGAGCCGTGCAAGGATGCCGCGCGGCGCGCGTTTCAAGCCGCGTACATCCTCCAAAGTGCCGGGGAACTCGATCGCGCGGCCGATGCGTATGAGCGTTCGATCCGGCTCGCTCCGTCCGGGGAGGCTCACACCTTCCACGCGTGGACGTTCAGTTTCATGGGCCGCTACGACGACGCAATCGAGGAGTGCAAGCGGGCGATCGCGGTCGATCCGTCGTTCGGAAATCCGTACAACGACATCGGCGCGTACCTGATCGAGCTGGACCGCTTGGACGACGCAATCCCGTGGCTCGAGCAGGCCATCTCCGCGCCGCGGTACTGTTGCTACTTCTACGCCCATACGAACCTCGCGCGCGTGTACTTGCAGAAGGGCATGCGGGAGAAGGCGCGCAAGGCGCTCCTCGCCGCGCTTCGTGCGAACCCGGAGTACGAACCGGCGCAGGAGCTCTTGCGCCGAATCGATGGATCCGCGGGCTATTTCGCCTGAGCGCCGAGAACCACAGCGCGCAAAACCGCGAAGTCAGCGTCGGGAAGGGTCGGCTCGGGCCCTCGGGACACGAGGATTTCCTCCGGCCCATTTGCCGTGGTCAACAGCAGACGGTCCTCGATCCGCCGATTCCCCGCCCCGTCGACCGCCTGACGGACTGTGTGATCGATGCCCCGGACCGATCCTCGGTCGATCGAACGTTGAACCATGTAACCTTGGAATTCTTTCACGTTCCACGCGCCATGGACTTCGAGGTGAGCCCGGAGCTCGAGCAACCGGTGGTCGGTGACCAGGATCGTGCCCCCTTGCACCGGAAGCAGCACCAGCGGCCGTTCGTCGGATTCGAGATGGACGCCGAACAAGGAGAGTCGGTAGGGATCTCGCTTCGCGGCTCGGGCGGTCCCGAGAAACGCCACGTCGTCGAACGCGTCCGCGTCTTGCATCCGGCCGCCGATGGACTCACGGGACATGAAGGTTCGCGCCCCGATGAACGTGGGGCAGCCTTAAGTGAACCGCGACCTTGATACCCGCGAATCGTGACGTCGACGAAAGTGGACGAGGCGAAATCGGCCCTCGAGCGGGGCGAGTTCGACACGGCGTTTCGTCTCTCCGAGGAAGCGCAGGCGGACGCGCCCGAGGACCCGGCGGCCCGAGAACTGTACGCCGTCATCCACCTGGCGCGGGCCATTCGCCTGTCGGACCGAGCGCGGGAGGCGCGTCGTCAGGACTTGCTTCGCCGCGAGATCGACTACGACGAAGAGTTCCAGGATAGTCCGGAGGTCGCGAGAGCGTACGACGACGCCGCCGCGGCGATCGACGATGTCCTGCGGGTCGCTCCCGACCACTGGAAGGCCCGCATGCTGAAGGCCACCCTCGTGTTCCGGCGCGACCGCGAATCGGGACGGCCCCGGGCGCTCGAGATGCTGCAGTCCCTGGCGACCGCAGACCCGACGAACAAACAGATTCCCTTCACGATTCGCAAGATCGAGCGTCCCTGCGTCCGGTGTGGCGACACCGGATTCTGCCCGTATTGCAAGGGTCGCGGGCAGCGCCGATTCCTGCGGATGGACCGCAAATGCGAACAGTGCTACGGCCGCGGGATCTGCCCGGCCTGCGGCGTGCTCTGATCATTCCTCTTCTTCGTGCAGATCCGCGAGGGCGGGGTCCCGCCCCTCGATCCACTCGACGCGGTCCGCGCGCCCGATCTCTCCGCAGACGAGGCACTCCCATCCGAGGGCGTAGTCCTCGAACATCACGAGCCCGCGTTCTTCCTTGGAGCACTTCGGGCACGGCCCGGGCACGTAGCCGCTGACCCGGAACGCGCGGATGACCACCTCGGTCATGGACGGATCCCCGGGTGGCTCATTCCTCGGGGGCATCGTCTTTGCCGGTCGGGTTCATGTACCACTCGGGCACGCCCTGCTCGCCGCCGAGGTCGCACTTCGGGCAGACGTAATCGAGAATCGGATAGTTTCCGTGGGAGTGCTGGACGAAGAAGACCTTGTCGGAGCCGCACTTCTCGCACTTCTGGGGCTCCGCGCCGATGTTCTTCCGGCTGAACATTGTGCGCGCCACGCCGACGGGCGGGCATAAACTTGCCGGTCTCCAGGCTCTGTAATTGAATCAGGTGATTTCGCCACAGTCCATCGGTGGCGCTGGTCCGGTCCACTGATCTCCGTCGGCTCGTCCCGGGGCGCGCCATTGTTGTCAGGTCGCGGCCCTGAAGGAAAGTTTATCGCTCGACTCTTAGGTCTGGGCATCATGGAGAAGGGCACGGTGCGAATTGGGTCGATCGTCATCGACGTCGACGACTTCGCTCGAATGATGGCGTTCTGGGAGGCGGCGCTTCGCTACGTGCCGGGGAGGCCGCCCACTCCCGGAGACCCGTTCGTGATCTTGAAGGACCCGGCAGGACAGGGGCCCAACGTGTCCATCGACGGGATGCCGCCCGAACGGGGCCGATTGCATCTCGACCTCTATACGGACGACCAGGAAGGAGAGGTCGAACGGTTGCTTGGCCTCGGCGCCACCCGCTACCGGCCGAGGGAGCCCGGCGAAGACTTCGTGGTCCTTGAGGACCCCGAGGGGAACCTGTTCTGCGTGGTCGACACGAAGGGCTCTTGAACCGTCCTCCGCAAGGTCTTTGGGAGTCGTCCGCCGTCCGCCTGACGTGTTCATCCGGTTCTCGCGCTTCCGGTTCAAGGAGGGTAAGGAGGCCGAAGGACTCGACATTCTCCGGAGACATTCTGCGGCGATCAAGTCTGCGGCCGGCTGCCGAGACGCCTGGCTCGCGCAAGGCCAGCATCCCGCGACGGAATGCGTCGTGGTCGCCTTGTTCGAGGACGAGGACTCGTTGCGGCGTCTGGAGGGGCGGCTTCGGTCCGATCCGCTGCGCGGTGGCGACTTCTTCTCGCTCCTGTCCCTGACGACGCAGCCGCCCGAGGTCGTGCAGTACGAAATCCGGTCGTAGTCTACGCGCGGTTGACGACATGCTTATGCGTGATGGACCGCATCCGCCAGTGGGGAGAGCATGGCGGTCGGTTTCGTTGCTCTGGACAAACGAATCGTTCGGGACACCGAAGTGCTCCACGATTTCCTCTGGCATGGCGAGAAGAAAGACGAAACCTCCCTGAGCGCCAGGCTCCGCAAGGACGCCCGGGACGCCGATGCATTCCTGCATCTGGGCGGTCGCCTTCGCAAGAACGCGGAGTCGCTGGCGAAAGACCTGTCCTCCTCGGGCCAAGGAGAGTCGCTGTTCGAATTGCTCGAGCACTCATGGGGCCTCGCGGCCACGACTGTACTCCGATCGAAGGGAAATTACCGAGGCGCCGCGGAACGCGCCAAGGCCGTGATCTCGAGCGCCAGTATCGGAGTTTGCGCCAACGCCGGCTGCTTCGAATTCGTGCAGGAATGGGAATCGGGGAAAATCGACTTCGAGACGTACACGAGCAAGATCGCGGACTTCCTGGAGCCGAAAGGGTACATGGACTCGGGTCAGTTCAAGCGGCTCCTCAACGCGGTCTACGAGTTCGGGATGAATTGGAATGCCGTGGCAAGCAAACCGGAACAGTCGCTGGCAGCGCGGGCATCAATCGAAGGCGCGGGTTGGTGTCTGCTGACGAGCGTATCGATTCGGGAGCTCCTTGGCGTCCCTCCCAAGTTCTCGACTCACGATTTCGCCGATATCGTCGAACGCATCGTCGATCGGGCCTAGTCGGTCTCAACGGAATCCGCGGTAACCGCTCACACCTTCGAGCGCAACTTGGGCCGGTACGACTTGGTCCCATCGGCGAGCTCGGTCGCGACGAAATCGCCGTACAGATAGGCATAGTCACGGATACAGATTTCCGCAATCTGATTGAAGACCATTCGGATCTCGACTTCAGCTGAAGGATCCGTGCGCATCTCAATGACCCACCGGAGTGTTCGGTGGTTCGCAGTCCAAATGAGGTTCGTGGCAAGTCCGTCAGGGAGGACCCGTCGCAGTGCGGAGGTCAGACGCTTCTTCTGATCCATCGTCATCTGGTCCCAAGGGACCTGGCGCTCAAGGTCGCGATACGCTTGCTCGGATGCCTCAACGGCCTTCTCCATTGCCTCACGCTGGTCATCGTGGAGTTCCTCTGGAATCCAGAACTTGATTTCTGGAGGACGGACGTATCTCAGTGATTCCTGACTGACCGCCGTTCCTACCCTGTGACGAACAATCTCGTGGCTGCACACACGACTGATGTTGAGCAGCGCGAACGAAAGATACGAATGTTCAAGGATCGATCCGTCACCGCGGACCAGGATGTTCTTGAAATATTCCGAGGGGTCCTCGCGAATCCGGGTTACGTTCGGGTTCAGCCGGGGTTCGTAGGACTCGTAGCAAATCCGTCCCGCAAACTCGACCAGTGTTTGACCATCCGTTCCGTGAGTCGTCAGGAACCGTTCACGACCCGTGTCGCTAACGCCGAGTACCTTGAGGACTTCGCGCAGGGCATCTGGGTCGACGACGGTCTCCCCAATCTTGATCACAAGAGGCTTTACTGCTTTCATTGACTCACCGGCTCCAACGCGAGCACCAGACGCCTCTCACGGATGTGGACCAACGTCGCGGAACACATAAGGGCTCCCCTGGGGTGACCGACCGCTCCTCATAGCCAGCGGAACAGGACCTTCCAGAACTCGGTTTTCTCGGGCTTCCGGACGCCGGCGAGGACTGTCTGCTCGACATGTTTCCGCTGCGCGTCCGCGGTCTCGTATCCGGCCGACATCGCGTCGTACGAGGAGAGCCGCTCCAGGGTCGTCTTCTCGACGAGGATCGCCTGGCCTTCCCCGACGATTTCGTCCTTGAATCTCACGATCAGTCGATTCCCTGGGACGAGGGCGAGCCGATCGTGTTCCTGTGATGACAGGTACGTTTGATAGACGTACTGTTTGCGAGTCTTTTCCTCTGCGCCCGGGTATGCGATGACGATCGTCTTCGGCGGCGCGGCGTTCGGAGGGATCATCGGCTTCCCGGCGTCGGAATCGACGAACGAAGATGAAGCTTTCTCCGGTCACAGGGCGGCGAGGACCTCGTCCGTGTGGCCCTCGACCTTGACCTTGTGCCAGATTTTCGCAATCGATCCGGCCTCGTCGATGAGGAACGTCGTGCGCTCGATCCCGAAATACTCCCGGCCATAGAGGTTCTTCAATTTCCATACATCGTATGCGGTCGTCACCTTTCCGTCGTCGTCGCTCAGCAGCGGGAAGTTGAGGTGGTACTTGTCCTTGAACTTCACATGGCTCTTCGTGTCGTCGCGGCTCACGCCCAGCACCACCGCGCCCTTGGACGTCACGCGGCCGAGATTATCGCGGAAGCTGCATGCTTCTTTCGTGCATCCGGTCGTGTCGTCTTTCGGATAGAAGTAGAGGACGACTTTCTTGCCGCGCAGGTCTTTCAGAGACACCTTGCGTCCGTCGTCCGCGGGCAATGTGAAGTCCGGAGCCCGTTCACCTACCGCCAACACTATCGCACCGGGCTCACCCACGCCTCCGCCCAATTTAACGTCACCGATTCTTCAAATCGTGAGCGCGAGGATACGCAACGCCCGTCTCCGTCCCATATAGTATCAAGTTTGGTATTTCTCAACGTATCCTTTATGTAAACGGACCCAGTTCGTTTTGATTAGCCCTCCCAGCCGAAGGTACGGACAGGCATAATCATGGCCCGCAAGGCGTCTTCTCGAAAGCCGACGCTGGCGCTGCCCAAGCCGTTCGCCCGGTCGCCCACCGCGAGGGGGAAATCCGCCCGGGGCCTGTCCGCGCCCGAGGCCGCCGATGCGGCCCAGCAGGGCCTCCTGCAGCTATCGTTCGCTCGGCACGCCCACGGCTACGGATTCTTGGCCGCTGCGGCGTTCCTGCTCAACGCGGTCCTCTTGCTGACCCTTGGCGGTCAGGCCCAGGCCCTCCCTCTTCCTCGCAGCGTCACGACCAACATGGTCCTCTGGCTGCTCCCTGCGGTCGCGGGCGCGCTCGCCTCATGGGACGCGGTCCGACTGAAGCGGGAGCCGTACCGTCGGCATTACGTGTCGACGCATTTCGGAACCTCGGCGGCGGGGATGGTCCTCTTCTTCATCGTCGCGTTCGCGATCATTCTGCTCATGCAGCAGAGCCTCCCCGAAGCCCTTGTTCCCTGGGTTTACCCGCTCACCGTTGCGGGCATCCCCCTCACAATCATCTCGATGGGGATGACGTGGCAAGGCCTTGGGCTCCGCAAGGTCGGGAGTTTCGCGGCCGCGCTCGTGATGCCGATTCTGATGGTCTTTCTCGTGCTCGGTGGCGCGCGGATCACGGACCCTAGCGGAGCCCCGGACCTGGGCGGGATCCGCCTATTCGTCCTCACGTTTGTCATCGGCGCCCTGACGTCAGAAATCGCGGGCTCCCTGTTGCACCTGATCGCATCCTCCACGAGCGTGAATCAACGGGAAATCCTGAAAGCGGACAACTCGAAGGTCGCGCTGATCCAGCAGGACTACCAAAAGAAACGGGAAGCACTTGACTACAAAGAGCGCGCCCTTCGCGGACGCGAGGCCCACCTGGAGGCGTTGCAGCAGGAACTGGAAGACCAGGCCAAGGAGCTAAAGGGAAAGTTCTCGGACGTCACCGCGCGCGAGAGCGCGATCGAGAAAGGCACGAAGGACCTGCGGGACATCGACCGGAAGGTCGCCTCCGCGCGCGCGGAGATCGAGGCGAAGGCCGAGGAGATCCGCCTCCGCGACGCCGACATCTCGACGCTGAAGACGGAACACGAGAAGATGCGTCAAACGCTCAACGCGCGGGAGGCTTCGCTCGCGGAACGCGAGAAAGAGGTCAAGCGGACCTCGATCGAGCTCACCTCCCAGCTCCGTTCGTCCGAGACGAAGGTCAAGTCGGTCGAGGAACGAGAGGCCCGCCTCCAGGAACTCGAGAAGTCGTTCGACTCGAAGCGCACGTCGCTGCTGAAGAAGGAAAAGGACCTGGAGCTAAAGGATTCGGAACTCCGGCTGAGAGGCGAGCAGGTCGAGGCGACGCACGGTGGAGCCGATGCGACCCGGATTCGCGAACTGAAAGAATGGGAGAAGAAGATCCTCGCGAAGGAGAAGGAACTCGGGAAGCAGGAAGTCGAACTCAAGACGATGGAGACCCGGCTCAAGGAGCGGTACGAGAACGCGACTCGGGTCGAGAAGCAGTTCCAGGGTCAGCGGAGAATGTTCGACGACCGCGAGTCGGAGTACGTCTCCCGGGAGAAGAAGATCTCCGACCAGGAGGCGGCCCTGCGGGAGCGTTCCACCGAGATCGAACGTCAGGCCTCGGCGGTCGAGGAGGCCCAGCATCAGCTCGACGACAAGACGAAGAAGTACGCGGAGCTGTTCAAGGACACCAAGATGAAGGAAGCGGCCGCGGGGTCGAATGAGGCGGACACCCGCCGGCAGAAAGAGAATCTCGATTCCCGGGAACGGAAGCTCCACGAGATGCAGACGAACCTCCAAGCGGAGATCAAACGTCTGAACGAGGAGAACCGAAACCTCCTCGAGAAGGCAAAGGAGATCGAGGAGCGCGAGTCGGACCTGCAGTTGAAGTCCCTCGAATTGGAAAACAAGACGCGGGAGGGACGCGCGCCGGGCATGCGGGACATGGGCCGCGAGGGGCAACTCGAGGAATGGGAACGCCGGCTGCGCGAACGAGAGGAGGATCTCAAGCGGAGGACCTACCAAAAGGAGAAGGAAATGGAGATGCGGGAAGGCGCCGTGAAGGCCCGCATCACAACGCCCGCCGGCGAGGCCGAGGCTGAAGAGGCCATCGCGGTCGAGAAGAAGGCAGACCGCGTGAAGACCGGCACTCCGCGTCTCGACGACCTCCTGTACGGAGGGATTCCATTCAACTCCAACGTCCTGTTCGTCGGCCCTGCCTTCGTCGGGAAGGAGGTCGCCCTCCTGAACTTCATCGCGGAGGGCCTGAAGAAAGGCATCCCCGTCATCATCATCACGACGACCAAACTGCCGATCGACATTGCGAAGGACATCGCTCCGATCCTGCCGACGTTCGTCGAATACGACCAGCTCGGCCTCGTCCGCTGGATCGACTGCACTTCGCCGATGGCATCCGGCAAGCCGGTGAAGGAGAAGAACGTCTGGCGGGTCAACGGCCCGACGGACTTCGACAACATCTACCAACTCGTGGGCCAGCTGGACGAGGAATTCAAGAAGAAACATCCGTACTTCCGGCTCGCGTACCTCACTCTCAGTTCCTCGATCACCCAGGCGGACGAGCGAGAGGCGATGAGCTTCGTCCAGCGTCTCGTGAATCGCCTGCGGCAGACGAAGGCGGTGTCCGCCATCGCGCTCGAGCGGGGCATGCACACGGACCAGACCCTCGAGGCGCTCGAACACATGGTCGACGGCGCGATCCACTTCAAATCGGACAAGCAGAAGATGGCTCTCCAGGTCGTCGGCCTCGGGGAGGTCCAGACCCACGACTGGGTCCCGTACAAATTCACGAACAAGGCGCTGATGATCGGCTCGTTCCAGCTCGAACGAATCCGCTGAGCCGTGCTCCGATCAAGCCGCTTGCTTCCGGAACTGCTGCGCGAGCACCACGCCGGCGATGACCATCGCGCCTCCCGCGATGGCGCCCCCGGTCAGCGATTCCCCGAGGATCACGATTCCGCCGATGACCGCGACGAGCGTGCTCGCATAAATGTATGCGCCGGCCGACGCCGCGGGAATCCGCTCCAAGGCGCGGAACCAGATTCCGTACCCGACGAACGTCGGGAAGATCCCGAGATAGAGGACGGGAATCCAACCCGCGAGACCCATTGTCTGGAGGTCGGCCACGACGCTGGGTCCCGTAGCGAGGAGGAGCGGTACCAGGAGAATGGTTCCGATCAGAAGCGTCCACGCGACGAACGTGAACGGAGGATAGCGCCGAAGGTAGCCTTTGCCGAGGACGGCGTAGAGCGCGGAGAAGATCGCGGGCGGGACGACGGTCAGGGCGCCCTCCGAGGCGCGGAACGTGAACTGACTCTCCGGCCGCACGAAGAAGATCATGACCGCCAGGCCCGCAAACGCGAGGGCGATCCCGGCGGATTGCCAGCGTCCGATGCGCTCCTTCAGGAGCGGAACCGCGAAGATGGCGATGAACGCGGGAGCGGAGGCAATGATCAAGGCTGCCGTGCCCGCGCTGACGTTCGGATCCGTCTCGCCCAGGTTCAGGAACAGATGGTACCCCGTGAATCCGAAGAAGGCGAGGATGACCAGCCGCGGCAGGTCGTCCCTCGCCGGCGGATGCCGAATCTGACGCGTGGCCACCAGATAGCTGACGAAGAGCACATCCGCCACCGCGAATCGAAGGAAGCTGAGCGTGATCCACGACATGTAAGCAAGGGCCTGCTTGATCGCGACGAAGGCGAGTCCCCAAAACAGGATCAACAAGATCAGCGAGACGTGCAGGGTCCAGCCCCGGTCGGGCCTGCCTGACAACGCCATATCCGCGGAAGTCGCAGCCGCGATAAAAAGATGAGCCCGGCGTCGGAAGCCGGCAGCGATTCACAACAAGTACACGTTCGGGAACTCGGGCACCTCGGCCTTGAACAGGTTCGGGGTGTCCGGTGATCCGCCCGAGAGACGTCGGCTCAACTCGACCTGCCCGCGTTCCAACATCTCCGGGTTGTACGAATACTGAATGCGGACGTAGTTCGTCGCGCCGACCGACGTCTTGCGGTTGAGGAACTTCCCGAAGTCCTTCCATCCCGGAGGCTGCCGCGATAGGACGTTCGCCATCTCGACGGCGAACCGGCCCCCGATGAAGAACGCCTTCCACTCGTTCACGTTTCGCTCGTCGAGGCGGCCCTCCACGAGTTTCGCGACGCCGTCCGCGTAGGTCGGGTTGATGTACTGACGAAACGCCCCGAGATTCGCCAAGGCCTCCTCGAGGTTTCCGACGTCTTCCGGATGCAGGACCGGCTTCGGCGGGGGATTGTACCATTTCGCTTGGTACGGGGCGTACTTCGCGCCGCCCGATTGAATCTCCCGCTCCGCGGCGGCCCGGTCGACGAGGAAATGGATGCGGTTGTGCGCGAGAAGATAGTCGAGGACGAGGGTCGTCTCGACCTTCTCAGCGACGTCGTCCACGTTCCGATCCGCGTACTTGCCGAGGTCTCTCCAGATGATCCGATGGTACTCCTCTTTCAGGGCCCGCAGGGCCCCTTCGCGCACATAGATGCCCCACCGATCGGGAAGCAGGCGGAAGCTCACATAGAACGCGACCGCCTCCGCGCCCATCTTGAGCATGTTCGGGAGCGTCGCCGGATCTTTCGGAACGTCCACTCGGTACGCGGACAACGCGTCGGCGGTGAGCTCGAACGGACGAGCGCCCTCGATGGACGGGACGGCCCCGTGGCCGGGCACGCGCACCGCCTTCGAGTCGCAGAACTCGGGGTGCGCGGCGGCGAATGCCGAAAGGTCCTCCATGGCGGCCCGATGGCCGGGGCCGATTTAAGCCCTTGGCCTCAGTAGAGAAGGCACTCGACGAGTCGGCCCTCAACTTCTTTCGGCTCGAGCGGAGCCGGTGGCCGGAATCGAACGACCAAGCCCTCATCCTCGACCTCGACCGCTTCGATGGCTTGGGTCATCGGGGTCTCGACGTCGGCAACGATCGCTCGCACTTGGCCGGCGAGTGAACCCGGATCTGCATTACGGACGCGTCTTCGAGCAATCAGGCCAGCCGTCGTCCACTCCTCAACGGGGCCCAGCGCGGCCTCGCGTGCCGCGATCTCGGGGGAAAGCCACCGCAGCTCCAGGAAATCGACGAAGTCGCGGCCTTCCCACCCGCAGGTGGGCATCGCGACGGGGCACCTCGGATGGAACCGACACCCAGCCGGTGGGTGCACGGCATCCGGCACCTCGCCCCGCGGCAGCACCTTCCTCCCGCGTCGCGTCGGGTCCGGAACAGGCACCGCCTCCAGAAGAGCCCGCGTGTATGGATGCTTCGGGTCGGCATAGATCCCTTTTGAGGGGCCCATCTCGACGATTCGGCCCAGGTACATGATCGCGATTCGGTCGCAGATGAATTTCGCGGTCGCTAGGTCGTGTGTGATAAACAGGTACGTGGGGCCATACCGGCGTTTCAAGTCCAGCATCAGTTCGAGAACCCGGGAGCGAATCGACATGTCGAGCATCGCCACCGGCTCGTCTGCAACGATCAGCTGCGGCTTCAGGATCATCGCCCGGGCGATCACCGCGCGCTGCTTCTGGCCGCCACTCAGGTCCGCCGGATACTTCCTGTACATCTGTTCCGCCGGCGAGAGGCCGACCTCAGTCATGATCTCCAACGCGGCCCGCTTCGCCTCTTTCTCGTCGGCCGCTTCGTGGATGATGAGGGGGTCCGCGATGCTCTGGCCGATCGTCATCCCCGGGTTCAGAGACGCATGCGGGTCCTGAAAGATGATTTGCATTCGTTTCCGTAGGGGCCGGAGTTCCGGTTCCTTCAGGTGAGTGATGTCCCTCCCCTCGAAACGAATTGTGCCCGAAGAGGGCTCGAGGAGTCGAAGGACCGTTCGACCGACGGTCGTCTTCCCGCACCCGCTCTCCCCGACGAGCCCGAAAATCTCGCCGGGTCGCAGCGAGAACGAAACGCCGTCGACCGCGTGCACGGCGAGGTTGCCCCCCCAAAGGATGCGCGCGATCCCGGGGAGCTTCACGGGGAAATGCTTGACAAGATCTTGCACTTCCAGGATCGCATCGGTCATAGGAAGTCCTTCCCGAAGTGGCAGGCGGCGAAATGCCCCGGGCGGTACTCGACCCACGCGGGTTCTTCCGTGCGACAAATTTCCTGCGCGTAGGCGCACCGCGGGTGGAACCGGCACGCCGGGGGAGGGTCGACGAGGTCGGGCGGGAGACCGTCAATCGAAAACAGCTCCTTCGACTCGAGGTGGATTGTCGACGCGAGCAACGCTTGCGTGTACGGATGGACAGGCGTCCGGAATACATCACGCACGCCGCCGAGTTCGACGAACTTGCCCGCATACATGACCGCGAGACGATCGCAGACCTCGGCCACGATCCCGAGGTTGTGGGTGATGAGGACTAGCGACATCTTGTACACCCGGCGGAGATCCTCGAGGATCTCGAGGATCTGGGCCTCCACGATCACGTCGAGCGATGTCGTCGGCTCGTCCGCAATCAGGAGCTTCGGGTTCATCACGAGCGACATCGCAATCATGATCCGCTGACGCATCCCCCCGCTGAACTCGTGGGGATAGTGCTTGAGACGGCTTTCTGGAATACCCATCGACGCGAGAGCCTTCACCGCCCGCTCGATCGCTTCCTTCTTCGAAACGTCCTCGTGAGCGCGGATTGTCTCGACGAAGTGATCCTCGATCGTGAACAGCGGATCGAGTCGCGTCATCGGATCTTGGAAGATGAGTGCGATTTCCTTTCCACGAATCTTGCGCAGTTCTTCTCGAGGAAGGGATGCGAGGTCCTTCCCGAGGAACCGCAATTCGCCCTCGACCGTTGTCCTGGGAGGAAGAACACCGAGAATCGACTTCCCCAGGGTCGACTTGCCGCATCCGGTTTCGCCGACGACCCCGAGCGTCTCCCCCCGGCTCATCTCGAACGATATCCCGTCGACGGCCTTCACGGGTCCGCGGCGAGTGTTGTAGTAGACTCGGAGCCCGGAGGCCTCGAGCACGACGTCGGTCAAGACCTCTCCTTCCGGAGGACCGGATTGATGATATCGTTCAGTCCTTCTCCCAGAAAGCTTAGTCCAATCGTGAGTAGGACGATGATGAGGCCAGGGAAAAATGAAGACCACCAGATTCCTACGCTGATTCGACTCGCGGCCGCGGACAAGTCGAGTCCCCAGTCCGCCGTGGGCGCCTCCACGCCCAAGCCGAGATAGCTCAACCCGGCCGCCGTCAGGACCGCGTCCGCCGCGCTCAGGGAGAAAATTACGGGAATCGCGACGAGCACGTTCGACGCGATGTAGCGCCAGATGATCCGACGAGGTGACGCGCCGAGCGCGCGAGCAGCCTCCACATACAGCTCCTCGCGGACCGATAGGACGAGGCTTCGTGTGGATCGAAAGTACAGAGGAACATAAATGACCGTCACGGCAAGCCCGATGTTCACCACGCCTTTGCCGATCAAGACGGCAATGAGCCCGGCGAGCAGGAGCCCCGGGAACGCGTAAAGGGAGTCCATCACGAGGACGAGCAGCTTGTCGATCCGTCCGCCACGGTACCCGGAGAACAGACCGACGGGAAACCCGACTAAGAGGGCAACGAACACGCCGATGGCCATAATCTCGAGCGATGTGGCCGTACCAAAGAGCACCCGTGAGAACACATCCCGTCCCACGGGATCCGTTCCCATGAGGTGCCAGTAACTCAGCCAGACGACATGCAAGGCCGCAAAGTTGAGCGCGAGGAGCCCTGTGGTGTTTCCGTCCGCGAGATGCGTGAGCCGGAGCTGAAAGGCACCGGGCGTTACATTCGCGAGGGCCCATGGACGCTGCGAGGTGATGTCGTCCACAACGAATCGACCGACGGCTCGAATCGCGGTCCGCGGGGACCACGACGCTCCATGATCGCTGGTGAACTCGACGCCCAAGTATTGCCCGGGGGCGGTCCCGCTCGCGTCGAGCAACACGGCGTACGAGACGTCCGTCACCGATTCTCGAAGGACACGCACGAGGAAGTCCGACACGATGACGGAGTCGTTCACCGTCGCGGACGAGGCGCTCCGCCCGTCGATTGCTTGGCCGTATGTCAGGTTCGTCCAGTTTGAGGCGGAGAAGGAGTAGTACGTGCTGTTGGCCAAGATTGGCGCATTGGCCCACGGCGGCACGTCGCGCTCATCCACGAACGTGTATGGATTCCACGGAGCGATCACAGGGGCTAGGAACGCGATCAAGATGAAGGCAATCACGATTACGACCCCCATCCAGGTGAGGACCGCCGGCAGACTCCGTCGCTCTTCGAGCAGCGGGAAGAGTACCCGACCGAGAATCGAGTGTTGCGGGACCCATCGGCGAATCGAATCGGCCAGCGTGCGACGCGGGCTGTTGGCCATGGCCACCTACAGCCGGATTCGCGGATCGATCATTGCGCCGAGGACATCGATGACGAGGCTGATCACGACGATGACGGTCGCGTAGAACACCACCACGCCTTGGATCATCGTCATGTCTTTGGACGTCACGGAGTTCAACAAGAGGATGCCGATGCCCTCAATCGAGAACGTCTTCTCGGTCAGCACGGCCCCCGCAAAGAGGATGGCGAACTGAAGCCCTAATACGGTCACGACGGGGACCAGCGCGTTCTTGAACGCGTGCCGATACACGATTGCCCGTCGCGGAATCCCGCGGGCGCGGGCGGCTTCCGTGAAGTCTGCCGAAATCGTTCGGAGCATGTTCGCGCGGACGGTCTTCGCGAAAAACCCAGAGAGCACGAGCCCGAGGGTCGCCGAGGGCAGGACGAGGTGCGCGACCGCGTTGACGAAGTGACCGAAGTTCCCTTCGAGGAGGCTGTCCACCGTGTACATCCCAGTGCGAAATGGGCACGACGACGGAGCCGCGCACGGCGCGTCGGCGCCGCTCCATCGGCCGTTTGCGGGGAGCCACTGAAGCCACACGCCGAAAACGAGCTGGAGCACGAGGCCCAGCCAAAAGATCGGGATGACCCAGATGATCGTGCCGAACAAGCGGACGGCAAGGTCGATCGGCTTGTCCCGATTCGAACCCGCAAGGACTCCGAGTGGGATTCCGACGAGGCACGCGACCGTCATGCCGCCGATCGCGATCTCCACGGTCGCGGGGAATCGTATGGCGATCTGGTTCCACACGGACTGCCCACGATAGAGTTCGCCGATCGAGAGACCAAAATTGCCCGTGAAGATGTTCCGCAAGTAGGTGAAGTACTGAACGATGACAGGCTGATCGAGGCCGAGTTGTTGCCGCGCGGAGTCGATCGCGCTCTGCGGGGGGGTCCGACCGCCCCACAATGCAAGGACGGGGTCACCCGGAAGAATCCGGAGGATGATGAACACCGCGGTCAGCAGGATCAAAAGCATCGGGACGGCCAGCAGAATCCGGGTCAGCACGTATGCGAGGAGCGATCCGTCACGGGCCATGAGGCACCCGCCGGAGACAGGATGGCGTCAGCCGATAAAGACCTTGAGAAAAGGAGAAAGTGCCAGGGCCTCAGCGGTCCCTGGCAACGGCCACCAGCTCTCGTGTGACCTCGATCGTGTATCCGACCTGCGAAAGCAGGGCGTTCGCCGAAGCACACTGGGCGTCCCCATATCGCGACTGGAACACGGGCGACGCATACGGCAAGTCCGCGGGGATCAGGCTGTACAACGGCGAGACCTGACCGAGGAAGACGAGCGAGTTGATTGCACTCCGGTCAATCGAGTACGCGATCGCCTGCCGCACCCGCTTGTCCGGAATCAGGTTCACGTTGAACACCAGGAACCGAATTTGCGGGCTCGACCCGAGTTTCACCGTGATGCCGAGGCTGGTCTGGCGGGCCTGGAGATCCGCGAGGTCGACAGGCGAAATCGTCCGGAACGCGACATCGACCGCCTTCGTCTGAATGTCCTGCTTGAGGGCGGCGTCCGTGCTCTTGATGTTGATTACGACCCGATCCATCTGGGGGACCCGGCTGATGCCGTCCACCGCGTAGAGATCCGGCTTGTAGTAGGTCGGGTTCCGGTCGAGGACGACCAGCTGGTCGACGGTGTGGGTCGTGAGGACGTACGGTCCCGTACCGATGACGCTGCCCTGGGCGGACGATTGCTCCCCGATTGGGTTGTAGCTCCACGGGACGGGAGCGGAAACCGAAAATGCCATCAGCTGGTTGAAGAAGCTCACCGGGCTGAACAGATGGAACGTAATGTTGTATGGGTCCGGAGTTGTGATCACGCCTGGGGCCGAGTTGCCCTTCGCGTGGTCCGCCCGTAGGGCGCCGACGTCGTACAAGAGGAACGCGGCGCTTCCGGCGAGATCGAGACGCATGGTTCGGTCGATAGACCGCTTCACCACGGTCGAGTTGAAGGCGGTCCCATCGGAGAAGGTCACTCCTTGCCTCAAGTGGAAGGTGTAGTTCTTCCCGTCAGCCGAGACCCCGCCGTTCGCGACCGTGGGCACCTGAGTGGCCAGCCCCGGCAACAAGGAGGTCGTCTTCGCGTCGTAGACCAACAGGGTGTCGAAGACCTGGTTGATGACTTCGATGGACATGAAGTCGTAGGCGCTCGCCGGATCCAAACTGATGATGTGATCCGAGGTCGACGCATTCAGCACCGTTGCACCGGGCTTGTTGACGATGAACCACTTGTACGAAACCGGATGGAGTTCCACGTTCTGGACCCCGTTCACGTACGCGACCTGGGCCGCTCCCGTGAAGAGGGGGATGTAAGGCACGTCCTCCGCCAGTGCGGCTTGGACTTTCGCGAACCGGTCCGCCCGGATCGTTGCGTCGCTGGTGCTGGCCTCCTCTCGAATCCACTGGTCGACCTGGGAGTTGTTATAGAAAGAGCCTTCGGATTTGGCACCGGAAATCGCCAGGAACGGCGAGATGTAGTCATCCGTGTCGAAGTAGTCCGGATACCAGCCGAGTAGGAACAGGGGCATCTGCTGGTTTACCCATCTCGTCTTGTATGCGGTCCAGATGTCGGACTTCAGCGTTACCTGGACTTTGCCGCATGACGCGATGCTGTTTTGCAAAGCCAGTGCGACCGCAACCTCGGTGCTACCGTAGTGGTTGCTATTATTGTACCACAGTTCAACCGGCAATTTTGCGGAGGGTTTGGGGATCAGCGCGTACGCGCTGACCGCGATCAAGGCAATTACGAGGATAACAACGGCCACAATCAATAGACGACTCCGGCCAGTGGAAGCTCGGGCCGGCGGCTCAGCGGGTGCAGGTTCAGCCAAACTATCTCCTCCCTCAGGTCGGACACAACCTGCGCCCGGCCTCTGATTCGGCAAGAACGGGTGGACCTTATTTAATGGTTTCTCGTGGCTCCGAAAAATCGTCGAGCCGTGGACGAACCAGGCGTCGTTTGGACAATCGCAGAACCAACGACTCGACCCGGGTCGCCGCGAAGTCGCGTTCGTCGCACAGAAATTTCCGGAGGCCTTCGGGATTGAACGCGCCGGGGACCATCTGGTCGCTCGGTGCGACGGGCGGATGCAGGAAGAATTCGTGAATCGCATCGACGTTGTCCGGGAGCGACTGGCGGACATCCGAGGGCAGTGACGCAAGAGTGTGATGTTCCCGGAGGAGTCGAACCGCAGTCTTCGGGCCGACGCCGCGGACGCCGGGGTTGAAGTCCGTCCCGATCAGGATCGCCGCGTCGATGAGTTCTTCTCGCGTCAGGCCTAGGGCTCGCAGATTCTCATCGAGGTCCAGGAGCTCCGGCGGCACGGCGCGCGATCGGCCGCGCGATGGTAGGAACTCGGTCGATGCGACCGCGAGGAAGCGCACAAGCCGAGGCGCACCGAACAGGAGCGAATCGTAATCTTTCGAGCCGGTCGCCCAGGTTTGCCCCTCGCGCGAGAGGTACGAAGCCTGCGCCTCGCCTTCACTGGGCGCCTGGATCCACGGGATTCCGATGAGCGTCAAGAGGGTCTTCGCCTCGTCCACCATCGTGCGCGTGAGGCGCGAAGTCATCACGGCTTTCGACCACGCCGTCGCCGTGTCGCCGGCCGCGACCGCCGCAGTGTATTCCCGTTGTGACTTCTCGCGGGCCTCGATCCGCTTCTGGATTTCCTTCCGTTTCAGGTCCGGCGGGCGTCCGTCGAAGACGAACACAGGACGAATGTCGTAGTCGGCCAGGAGGCGCGTCGTTCGAAACGCCAGTCCGTTCAGATGCGACGTAATGCGTCCCTTTGAATCCTGCAACGGCTGACCGTCTCGCGTTCGCATGATCGACAGGAATTGATAGAGCTCTAGATTCCCGTCCACCGCGATCGTGCGCCCGCGCAACGCCTCGAGGCTCGTCGAATGGCGCACGGTAATCGGCGTGAGGAATACGCCCATGGCCGGGTTCCCCATCACATCGTGGATTATGGCTTTCTCGCCGACGAGGTCGGAACGGAAATCCGGAACCTGCCTACCGGGCGGGCGAGGAGAAGGTCCACGAATCGCGGTTCGCCGCGATCGACTCGAGAAGCGCCAAGGCCTCGGCTTTCGGAAGGGTCAGGAAGAACTTCCCGACGTGCTTGCAGAAATCCTTGTGGTCGACGAGCTTGCCCCAGTCCTCGCAGTCGTGGAGGATCGACCGCCCAACCGGATCGAGCTCGACGCGATAGTCCTTGACCCGCGCGAGAATCGAATCGCCGTCTCTGGAGATCTCGACGTCCCTCGAATCGATCCGCTTCGCCCGGTCCGAGCGGTTCCGATCCATGAACCGAGCGAGCGCCGCTTCAACGAGGGCGTCCTTCGGCACGTCGGCGCCGAAATCCTCGAGCGTCAACGACCGGAGGCGGACCTCGGCGGCCGTCGCCTGCTTCCGGAAGCCATCGATTCGCTGCAGCGCACGCGCCTGCTCCTGCGTCTGGACCCCGAGCATCCGGAGGATCTGGATGCAATTCTCCGGCGCGTACCCGTGGAAGTGGTTGTTGAAGAAACCGTACACGGTCTCCGCCTGGGAGGCGACTTGCTGGACCCGCGGCACCCACGATTTGAGTTCCTCTTCCGAGTAGCGGTAATTGTACCACGGATCCTGCCCGTGGCCGTGCCAGCGGAGATACGCCATGGCCGAGGTCACATGGAGGTCCGGCGGGAGGAGCGGCTCGTCCACGATCGTGTACGCGACCCCGGTGGCCCGTAGAAGGTCGAACGCCTCCATCGTCATCCACGTTTTGTTGCGAGGCTCGAGCGCGAACGTGAAGTCCCGCGGAAGGACGTCGAGGAAGCGGTGGATCGTCGCCTCCTGGAACCGAAGCCGGGGCGGCAGCTGGAGGAGGAGGGGTCCGAGCTTCCCGGCGTCGAGGAGGGGGCGCATCAGCTCGCAGTAGGCGAGGAGGTCCTTGTCAGCCCCCTTCGCGAGGTCGAGCAACCGGTCGTGGGTCACGGTCTGCGGGACCTTCGCTGCAAAGACGAAGTCCTCGGGCGTGTAGCGAGCCCATCCCAGGACCATGCCCGGCGATGGCGCCCGATAGAAGGTGGAGTTGATCTCGGCCGTGTCGAAAATCCGCGAGTAGGCTCGGAGCTTCGATTCGCTCGCGTTCCGATAGACGGGGCCGATCCATTCCTGGTAGTCCCAGCCACTGCAACCGAACCGGAGGCGGACCATCGGTGCATCCTCAATGCGCCGGCGATAGATTATCGTATAGCCGGAGCGCGCCGACGCGGATTGCCGTTCGCCCTCCTCCCAGCTCGGGGTTTAAGCCCGCCAAGGCAATCGGCTCAAGGATGACCGAGTCGCTCGTCGGCGCCGGCGGCTGGGGATACTTCTCGGGCGGGCTGGAAGCGTACGCGAAGGCGTTCCGCTTCGCCGAAGTGAACGCGACCTTCTACCGTCGGATCCCCGAGGCCATGGCCCGTCGTTGGAGAACCCGGGTTCCATCGGACTTCGTGTTCTCGATCAAGGCGCACCGCGACGTCACGCACGCCGGTGGTCTGCGGGCCTCGGCGGTCGTCAGGGACGAGCTCGGGCACAGCCTGCGGACCGCTCGAATCCTCCGCGCGCCGTTCGTCATCTTGGAGACGCCGGCCTCCCCGGAGATCGGGTCGGATCAACTCTCGGGGCTGAGGGACCTCGTCGGAATGGCGGATCGCAGG
>DATMDM010000111.1:0-1431 GCA_035557795.1 Thermoplasmata archaeon
CCATGAAGGTTTCGTCCATGATTGCCAAAGAGCGGGGCGCGGGGTGTAGCACTTCGTCCGCGCGCAGGCAACCGCGCTAGCTGGCTACGGCCTGCTCGACGGCGGCGAGCAACCGGTCCACGTTGACCGGCTTGCGCAGGATGCTCACTGCCCCGGAAAGGTCTTCTGCCTCGTAGCCGCGGTTCGCGCTCACGATGACCACGGGGATCGACTTCCACTCTGGACGGCTCTTCAAGGCCTCGAGAACGTCGAAGCCGTTGAGCACCGGCATCATGAGATCGAGGAGGATGACGGCCGGCCGGAGGCCATACTCCAGGCGGTCGAGCGCGTCCCGGCCGTCCGTAGCGGAATGTACGTCGTACCCCTCATAGCGCAGGCACTCCCCCACCGCGTCCCGGATGTCGGGGTCGTCGTCAACGATGAGGACGTCACGGCGGTCAGTCGGGGTCACGTTCCCCTCTTACACCGGGAAGGCACGAGAATCCCGTCGATTGAGGGGCGTAGGCCAATTTTCCGCTTCTGCCGTCCACTATCGTTCAGGGTCGTCTCGGTCGCCGGGACCTATGCGCACGCTCTCTCGACGGCCGAGAGCAGTCGCTCGTACGTGAAGGGCTTGGCGATCACGTCGAACACCCCGTCCAGCCCCGCCGGCTCAGGCATGGCGCTGAGCACCACCACCGGCAGGCCGGTCAACTCGTCGTCGTGCCCGACTTCATGGAGGAATTGCCAACCGTTCATCACCGGCATCATCAGATCGAGCAGGACCACGTCGGGTCGGCCCCTGCGACGCATTTTGAACAGGGCGTCCGAGCCGTTTTCGGCGACGTCGACTGCATACCCTTCCGCGCCCAGCACGTCCTGCAACGACTCCCGGATGGAGAGGTCGTCGTCCACGACGAGCACCCTGCAGTCAAGCGAACGCATGCCGTTCAGATTCGGTCCCTCAGGAAACCGATGCCGTAGTTGGTGAAGATAGGCACGCGGAATGTTTGCTACAGCTCACTTCCGTCCACCGCCTGGAAGACGGTCAGCCGATTCCTCCCCTGTTCCAGGCCGTATCTGAAGGACCACGCTCCGATGCTGAGGACGAGCGTCGTCTCCTGCAGGGACTGCATGATCGGACTGCGCGCTCCGAGCCCCTCCAGAACCTCGGAAATGTCGGCGAGCTTCGATCGGAGTCGCTTGCGAACCGGTGCGGGCACCGACCGGAACTCTCGCCCGATGTGGACGGAGTATCGCATCCCGCTGCGGTAACGCAGCCTTCGCGGCTGGCAAGTGCCCTCCCGAGGAGGCGCTGGAAAGGTGGCGGGCCCTGCAGGATTCGAACCTGCGGCCTTCGGATTCGTAGTCCGACGCTCTATCCAACTGAGCTAAGGGCCCGTCGTCTGACAGTGGCGGAGAGGGAGGGATTCGAACCCTCGATACAGCTTT
>DATMDM010000112.1:0-17033 GCA_035557795.1 Thermoplasmata archaeon
AATGTCGTCGATTCGAGAGAACACCAAGTCCCACCAGCTCGGGTCCAGGTCCGCCATCGCCGCCGCGGCAAAGATCCGGTCCTCCGGCAGAATTCCGTGGGACTCCAGCGCAATCCGGAGGCGCTCGAAATTCGCGCGGACGATCTGGAGATCCCCGGGAAGCGAGGCGAGCACCGTGGAACCAACCAAACGATCCTCCTTGTTCCAGCTGCCCCAGTTCACGGCCATGTTGAAGAACTCGAAGGACTGCGCCAGCAGGCTCGGGTCCAAGGACCGTTTCGCGAGGACGATCGACGCGAAGCGCAGGTCGACCGTCGTGAACGGATCTCCGAATGTGACGTCGTTGTCCGCGCGCATCTGTTCCGTCAGCACGAGACCGCGATAAGTGAGGTCCGCGCGCTGGATCGTGTCGAAGAGTCCTCCACGGTACGTGGACAAGTCTTGTTGGAACTCCTCGAACGACCGGCCTTCGAGATGCTTCTGCCAGGTGGAGAGATCCTCGAGGACGCTTCGTCCGAGAAGGGTCGGCTTGACATACTCCTGCGTCGGACCGTTCCAGACGAGGGAGTCGACGCTCGTCTTCTGCCCCGCGATCTCCTCCAGCTCCCGGATCATCTGCTGGAGTTCAGGAGGCGCGGTGGGACCGGGGGTCGCCAGGGCCTGACGCGAGAGTTCGCGCACTCGGTCTCGGAGGGTCGGCAGGCTAGCGACGGCGGTCAACCACCGGTCTCGGGTGGCCGCGTCCACCGGGCTCAGGATGCTTTGATCGACGAAGAGGCGTCTCTCGTCCGGGCTCATGTCGACGGGTTGACGGTCCTGAACCGCTTGCAAGAGGGCCCGAGCGCGTCCGCTATCCACCTACGTCCCCACCCTCGACGCCACCTCGATCTCTACGCGGCATGCGCTCGCATCGATGGCGGGCTCGACCTCCAGGACGAGCTGCTCGCCCCGTCGCTCGAACGCAACATGGGGATCGGCCACGCAGGCCCGTTCCATCGTCTCGAGAATCCACGTGCGTCGCGCCGAAGCCTCGCGTAGGACGCGCCATCGCCGATCGACTTCAAGCGCGAGCGCCTCCAACGCATAGAAGGCCTCGTACACATTTCGATGGAATTGACGTTCGATCTCCTCGCGGACCGCTTCGGGGTCGCGGACGGGAATCTCCTCGATCCCTTCCAGATCCGCGAAATGCATCGTCCCATCGGGCGCCACCACGGCGTCTTTGTCGAGCCAAACATCGTGGTACCCGAGGCCCGCGTAGACGCCACGGCCGTCGTCGTGCCGCAAGCTCCGCGCGTACAAGGTGAGCGCGGCAACCGAGGATCGGGCCATGTTCTCCAGGAAGCGCTCCGCCGCTTCGAAGGATCCGATTCCGAACATTTCGAACACGCGAGCCGTGTCCACTCCAAACGTCACGGGGCTGTGGAAGTAGACTCGGACGTTCGAGGGCATCAGCCGGATCTCCTGCCAATAGGTTCCCAGGTAACGACGGTACCAGTAGAACTGCGATGCGATCGAAGCGTACTCGTCCGGGAGACGGACCAGGGCGACGATCGGACACACGGGGAAGCCGGCGATCTGTCCCTCCTGCGCCCGGAGGCTCGTCAAGAGCCCGATCGCGGCGTTGTCGGGAGCCTGCCCTCCGTATGGGGTGTTCCCGAACCACCGTTCCCCGGTGATGAAACCCGATGCGGCGCCGTCCTCTCCGGCGAGGGGGTCGACGAAGCGTCGGTCCCGGCAGATGCTCCGCACTCGGGAACCGGTGAGGGGCACATTCTCGTACGCATCCGTCGCGGCTCCGCACCCTTTCACCGCGGCTACGAACTCGCGATCCCCGATGACCCAGCGGCGATCCGGAAGCAGCGCGGACCGGTTGTCGTCCCGCACTCCTTCGACCGTCACCCCATGCGGGCGCCCGCCGAGCTTCCAAAGAATCTCCGGAACGTAACAACCTTCAACGTCGCGGGACCAGAACCGCTCGAATCGACGGTCACCGAACGCCTCCACATCTCGCTGCAGCCGCACGAGGCGGACGGCATCGTTCGGGACCCAGACGGCCTCGCGGACCATCAGGTCTGCCTCTGCTGCGCCGCGGGAGCCGCCTCTGGGCTTCGCGAGTAGTAGACCGTCTCCCCGAAGGGGACGAAACCCGCGCGGGTGGCAACCCGCATGGATGCGACGTTCTTGCGGGAGATTTCCAGGATCACGCGGTCCACCCCCAGCGCCGCGAGCGCCGAGAGACGGGCGTTCATGATCTGGGTCCCGATCCCCTGAGCGCGATATGGAGCGTCAACCGTGAGGGTGTGAAGACGCGCCACGGTGCCGACGACGGTCGCGAACCCGAATCCAACGACTCGGCTGTTCGCGACTGCGACGTAGCCGAAATCGCCGCCCTGGAACGAGGACGCGATGAATCGCCTGGCGCTCGCGCGATACGTGTTCTGTGCGATCGCGACGACGGCGCCCAGGTCGTCCGCGGTCATCGGTCGGACCAAGGTCGAGTCGTACTCCCGCGGCTGCGGGTTGCGCAGCTGGAGAATCGCGAAGCGGTCGATCTCTTGGGCCCGTAAGAGACCGCTCGGAATTGTCGCATCGGCGAAGAAGTTCTTCATCTTGACCCGCTTCATCAAGACCCGCGCGACCGCGTCGTCCGAGGCGAAGAGGCTGCCCATCGCGGACTCCTGGTCGAAGAGGGCCAGCCCGACGAGCTGCCGGTCCGCGAGGGCCAGCACCACCGGGTCGCGCTCGGCGACGGAGCGCTCGGCCAGAAGCTGGAGGAACGGGCCGAAGAAAGGCGAACCATCCGAGGTGAGGCCCGCGACGTCCGCCGGGCTCTTCGCCTTTCGAATGCGCACCTCGGTCGGGAAGTCTTTCGACCCGATCCGGAGGCGGCTCGGACCCCGCCGTACGCGGATCGCGGCGGCGACCGCGAGGACGGCCGCGGCCGGGACTCCGACATCGACGAGGGCGAAGGGGATCAGGTCAAGCGGCACCGCATAGCTGCTCGCCGTCAGGGAGATCTCCGCTCGGAACCGGAAGGATGCGGAGGGGTTCGTGTCGCGTTCCTCGTACGACTCTGCGACGACGAATCCGGAGTCCGGGTCGAAGTAGTAGCGATCCGTGTAGGTCGCGGCGAAAATGCCGTAGGCGTCGTCGCGCGTGTACGTTCCGGAGGCCTGGAGTTGGACCGTGCGGTGCGGGATGATTCCGTTCCACACGGTTGCATCGGTTGAGATGACCGTGAAGACGTCGTCGAGGATCCGGAGCGTTTGTCCCTGCGCGAGCGGCATCGAGACCCAGAACCAAACCGTCGCATTCGCGCTGGCGTTCACGTCGATACCGGACACGTACCGGCGTGTGGACAAGGAGAAGACCGGGGTGACATCCGTGACGCCCGATTGGTGCGTCCCGTCAGAACCGTCGAACGTCCAGCTTCCAAGACCGTGAACGGTGGCCAGATCGCCGGAGACCGATTGGACCGTGTATCGGGCATGCGAGATCATCTTGTCCGAGTAACCGAAGTAGTAGTCCGTGCCTTGGTCCACATACGTGTTGTAGTTGTACTCGAAGAAATCAGCTGTCCGGGGAGGAGCTCCCGCGGCGCTGAATGACAGAAGGAGCGGCGAGCCGACGGCGAGGATTAGAATCAGACCCGCGACCCGAGCAAGTGGACGGGGAGACGAGCAATCGGACGGCATCGTGCTGGCCAAGGCCCTCCAGCCGTCGATACCATCCGTTTCGAACATAAACCTCACGCAGGAATTCCGAGCATCCGGACATGTGTCCGCCTAGTCGGATGACCCAAGCGACCATCACTCCGAAGCACTGCACGGGGGAATTGAAATCCCGACCCGCCCCTACTAAAGCGGTGCCTGGCCGACGATCCTGTTTCCCGTCCTCACATCCCTTCGATGCCGTTGCTCTGGATCCCCTCAGCTAGTTCACGTGCGGCTAGCGAGCGACGTTATTCATGTCCCACTATTATGACAACATTTCCCTTTTTGTGGCCTCCCTCGACGTACCGATGAGCCTCGGCGATCTGCTCCAGCGGATAGCGTCTATCGATGACCGCCTTCAGCTCTCCTGCCTCAATGAGCTCTTTGAGGAACACGAGATCTTCCGCCTTCGGCTTTGCGATCCCACCGATCACTCTCTTACGCCCAGTCACTGAGCCCCAGAGCTTTTGGAGGACCGGTCCCAGGAATAGCGCGCTTGCGTAGACTCCTCCCCGTTTGAGCGATTTCATGCCAGCGAAAAACGAAATCTTGCCCACGGTGTGAAAAATGAGATCATACGTGGCGGGTTTGGCGAAATTCTCCTTAGTGTAGTCAATCACCGCATCCGCGCCGAGCGATTTCACGAGTGCCAGGTTCGCGGTACTGGAAACGCCGGTCACGTCCGCCCCGAAGTGCTTGGCAAGCTGTACCGCGGCAGTACCCACTGCTCCGGATGCCCCATAGATGAGAACTTTTTGGCCCCGCTGAATATTTCCCTTTCGAAGAAAGTGCAGTGCAGACAATGCCCCAAAGGGAATGGCGGCTGCTTCCTCAAAGGTCATGTTGGCCGGTTTCGTTGCGCGCGGACCTTTTTCAAGCAAACAGGTGTACTCGGCGTACGTGCTTACGCCGGCTCCGAAAACCTGGTCCCCTGGTTTGAATCGTTTCACATCCTTGCCTACGGCTTCGATCTCTCCGGCTAGCTCAGACCCGAGTATGGGTCTCTTGGGTCTGGTGAGCCCAGCGAAAAACCTCACGATGAATGGGTCAGCCTTTCGGAGGCGAACATCCCCCGATGTTACGGTTGTCGCGGATATTCTAATCAAAACTTGGTTGTCCTTGGGGGTGGGTTTTTCCACCTCTTTGACCTGAAGAACTTCGGGTGGTCCGTATTTGGTGCAGACGGCCGCTCTCACTCTCGTCGCCTTCCCTGACACATGATGTCTTTCATCAACTTCGGTCGTGAACCCCGTCTCGCGGGGCGGAGGGACGATTCTCACCCGACATGCCAATCGGAGTAAAGATACGTTTCCCGTTCCGCTCTCCATTTGCGACAGCCCAGCCAGACGAAAGGGCCGCAGGGGGGAATTGATTCGAAGAGAAGTTCAATAGACGACGGGTGGTTAGCGTCCCGCGAACTCACAAGGAGCTACCGAAACATGCCGCAGAAGACGAAGAGACCGCCGCACGAGATCGAGACCGCCGTGAAGAGCATCATCCCGTGCCTCTGGTTCGACCGCCAAGCGGAGGAGGCCGCGAGGTTCTACGTATCCCTCTTCCCGGATTCGCATGTCGACAAGGTCGTCGAAGCGCCCGCGGACTTCCCGAGCGGGAAGAGGGGAGACGTCCTGTCCGTCGACTTCACGCTGATGGGCCGAAAGTTCAGCGGCCTGAATGGGGGCCCGTACTTCAAGTTCAACGAAGCCGTCTCCTTCACCGTCCCGTGCGAAAGCCAAGCCGAAGTGGACCGATACTGGAACGCCCTCTCGGCGGTTCCCGAGGCCGAACAGTGCGGCTGGGTGAAGGACCGCTACGGTCTCTCGTGGCAGATCGTGCCGACGATGCTATACGGGCTCCTTGCCGATCCCGATCGCAAGAAGGCCGGGCGCGTGATGGAAGTCATGCTCAAGATGAATAAGCTTGACATCAAGACGCTGCAACAGGCCTACGAGCACGCCAAGTGACCTCTCGAACTCTTCGCAAAGTGGAATGGCATGACTCCGCCCTGTCGCGGGATGCCGCGCCGCAAGGGGAGGACAAGCCAGCAAGTAGAGCCGCAGGGGGGAATTGAACCCCCGACCTGCGCCTTACCAAGGCGCCGCTCTACCCCTAAGCCACTGCGGCAGTGGCGCGGACCAAACGATGGAACTTACTTAGCCCTATCGGGCCGCGGACCAATCATTAAGTAAAGCACGGGTCTTCGCTTCGAGGAAAATGAAGACAGCCCTTTCCTCCTTCGATCTGGGGGCCCTCGTCGCAGAGTGGCAAGAGCTCGTCGGCGGTCACGTCGACAAGGCGTACCAGAAGGGAGACGAAGTCATCCTTCGGATCAATGCACCTACACGCGGCAAGGTCGAGTTGTTCTACCAGGCGGGGCGCTGGCTCTGCCTCCACGAGGTCGAAAACAAGCCGGAATCCCCGCCTTCGTTCGCGCAGAGTCTGCGGCGGCTCCTCGACAACGCCCGCATCCAGCGAATCGAGCAACGGGGGTTCGACCGGATTGCGGTCTTCCATCTCGAACGCGGAGGCGAACCAATCGACCTCATCTTCGAGGTATTCGGCAAAGGGAACATCGTGGTCGCGAAGAAGGACACGATCGCCGCGGTCCTCTTTCCGCAGACGTTCAAAGACCGAGCGGTCCAAATCGGCGAGCAGTACCGGTTCCCGGAACCGGGGCTGGACCCGCTCGAGCTTGACCGAGGCGCTTTCACGACTGCACTGCGGACAGCCAAGGGTCAGGTCGTCCGGGTCCTCGCGAGCGTCCTGAACCTAGGCGGGACCTACGCCGAGGAAATCTGCCTGCGGGCCAACATCGAGAAACAAACGAAAGTGAAAGAGCTCAGCGATACGCAAGTGGACGGACTCTTCACCGCTCTCAACAACCTCGCGGTGGCCGTCGATCAGGAACGACGCCCCCGAGTGGTCTTCCAACTCCCCCGGGCGATCGACGCGACGCCCATTGAGCTCGCCCAATACCGCGACTTCGAATCGCGAGAGTTCCCGACATTCAACGAGGCCCTGTCCCACTACTTGACCGTCGCCGAGCCGCAAACCGCGACGGCGGAAAACGTCGCGGCGAAATTCGAACGGCGCATCGCACAGCAGCGGGAGTCGATGGAGGCCTTGCGGGAGGAGGCGATGCGGCTCGAGGCCCAGGCGGTCTTCCTCTATGGCCACTATGCGGTCTTCGACGAGCTCCTGAAGGCGATCCGCGAGGGCCGGACCCCGCCGGAACATGCGCAGATCAAAGCGATCGACCGGAAGGAACACACGGTCACCCTCGCAATCGGCGACTTCGATGCAATCACGCTGGACTACGAAAAGGACGTGACCGCGAACGCCCAGGCCCTCTACGACCGCCGCAGAGACGGATTGGCCAAGGCGCAACGGGTGGACGAGGCGACCGCCGCCACTCGGGCGGAGATGGAAGCCGCACAGGCGAAAGCGGTCAAGGTCGCCAAACGGCCACGAATCAAATCGACGAAGTCGATGTGGTTCGAGGCCTACCGATGGACGATCTCCTCGGAAGGGTTCCTCATCCTCGGCGGTCGAGACGCCCGCACGAACGACCAGCTCGTGAAGAAGCACCTGAAGGAGGGCGACCGGTACGCGCACGCGGACGTCCACGGCGCGCCGTCGACGGTGATCAAGGATGGGGCGCGGGCCACAGAGACCACGCTGCGCGAGGCGTGCGAGTTCGCCCTTGCGTACAGCAAGGCGTGGTCCGCGGGACTTGCCAGCGGAAGCGCATACTGGGTCCTGCCGGAGCAGGTGTCGAAGCAAGCGGAGTCCGGCGAGTTCCTGCCGCGAGGAGCCTTCGTCATCCGCGGGAAGCGGAACTACTTCCACGACCTGCCCGTCCGGATCGCGATCGGCGAGGTCGAGGTCGAAGGCCACCGCAAGATCATGGGCGGGCCGGTGACCGCGGTCGCGGCCCGATCCGCAAGGTACGTCATCCTCGCTCCGGGAAAGGGGGACCGCGAGGCCATCACCAAGAAACTCGCCTCGATCTTCGGCGTCCCGATCGAGGAGATCGCTCGCGCGATGCCTCCGGGAAGCGTCGAAATCGTGGAGCGACACGGCATCGAGGTGTAGGGCGCCGCGTTCGGGGCGGCAAGCCCTATACATCCGAGCACCATTACGGGCCGGGCGGGTTTTCGGAGGGTGGATGTCTCAAGCTGACGCGCTTGTCGTCCAGCTCCCGGACGATGAGCGACCGACGAAGTGGTACAACATCCAAGCGGACCTCCCGGAGCCCCTGCCCCCGCCGAAGGATCCGGCGACCGGTCCGTCGCGAATCAAGGCTCTCCCGAACTTGCTCATCGGCGAATGCCTGCGGCAGGAGAACTCCACGCAGCGGTGGATCGACATTCCCTCGGAGATTCAAGACTTGTATCGCCAGGCGGGTCGACCGAGGCCGTTGATCCGCGCCCGCCGCCTGGAGGAACGACTTGGAACCCCCGCCCGTCTGTACTACAAGACGGAATTCTACAGCCCGACGGGCAGCCACAAAGTGAACACGGCGCTCGCGCAAGCATGGTACGCGAAACGGGAGGGGTACGAACGCCTCACGACGGAGACCGGCGCAGGCCAATGGGGCACCGCGCTGGCGTACGCGGCGAGTCTCGCCGGCCTGCCGACGACGATCTTCTGGGTCCGCGCGGTCCACGATTGGAAGACGCAACGCCGGCAATTCATGCGGATGTATGGCGCCACGGTCCACGCATCCCCGAGTCCGGAGACGGCAACCGGACGCGCCCTCCTCGAGAAAGATCCGCACCATCCCGGATCCCTCGGCATCGCTGTGTCGGAGGGACTCGAAGACGCGGGCGGCGATGAGAAGGCGATCTATTGCCTCGGCTCCGTCCTAAACCATGTCCTCCTCCATCAGACGGTCATCGGTCTCGAGACCCAGCGGCAGTTCGAACAGATCGGCCAGTATCCGGACCTGATGGTCTCAAGCCTCGGCGGCGGATCGAACTTTGGGGGTTTCACCCTCCCGTTCTTCGCGGACGTGTTCCGCGGCAAGGAGATCCGCTTCATCGCGGCCCAGAGTGCCGCGGCCCCGAACCTCCAGGGAGAATACCGGTACGACTTCGCGGACCATGCGGAACTCACCCCTATGCTCAAGATGTACACCCTCGGCCACCGCACGGAGATGAAGCCGGTCCGCGGCGACGGCCTGCGGTACCACGGCTGCTCCCCCATCCTCTCGCTCCTGCGCCACCGCGGCCTGATCGACACGATTGCCTACCCGACCGACGAACGGCATGTGTTCGAACGGGCCCGCATGTTCGTCCAGGCGGAGGGGTTCCTCCCCGCCCCCGAGAGCGCGTACAGCATCGCATGCGCGATCGACGAGGCCCTAAAGGCAAAGGAAACCGGCGAGCGGATGGTCATCGCATTCAACGTGAGCGGTCACGGTTTCATGGACATGGAAGGATATGCGGACGTCTTGGGCCTCTGAGCGGCGAGCGGCCTTCCCGCATCAAGTTGATAAAGGACGTCCGACTGCTCAGGAGATACCACTCAGTGGGGTGGGGAGTCCATGGGAGCCTACCTGCGCACCTTCGCCCTCTTTGTCTTGTTGACGGGCATCTTCGTCGTCTTCGGCTGGGCGATCGGAACCGTGTGGCTCGGGAACGCGGTCGGTGGCGTCGTGACGTTCCTGCTCCTCGCCGGCGCGATGAACGCGATCGCCTACTTCGCGTCGGACCGCATCGTCTTGTGGTCGTACCGCGCCAAGCTTGTCACGGAGGCCGAGGCGCCCGGGTTGTACCGGATCGTCCGACAAGTGACGCAGCAGGCGAACCTGCCGATGCCCAAGGTGGCCATCATCCCAACCCAGACGCCGAACGCGATGGCGACAGGCCGGAATCCCCAACACGCGGTCGTCGCGGTGACCCAGGGCATCCTGAGTCTCCTCTCCGAAGACGAGCTTCGAGGCGTCTTGGCCCACGAAGTCTCGCACGTCCGGAACCGCGACATCCTCGTCATGTCGGTCGCCGCGACCCTCGCAGGCGCCATCTCGTTCATGGCGCGGATGTTCGGCTGGAACATGCTGTTCGGCGGCGGCTCGCGGGACCGCAATGGGAACGCAGCCACGCTCATCCTCGCCCTGGTCGGGATGATCCTCGCGCCGATCGCCGCCATCCTCGTGCAGCTCGCGATCTCCCGAAGCAGGGAATACAAGGCGGACTACAGCGGCGCGAAGACGATCGGACAGCCGCTCGCCCTCGCCTCGGCCCTCGAGAAGCTCGAGGTGGCGAACCGGCGGAGGCCCCTCACGTTCGGCAGCCCGGCGTCGCAGAGCTTGTTCATCGTGAACCCGTTCGCCGCCGGCGCGTTCGTGCGGATGTTCAGCACCCACCCGCCGATCCAAGAGCGCATCGCGCGCTTGCGGGCTCTCGCCCAAGGCGTCGACAACTACTGAGGGCTCAACCGAACTCGTGCCCGACGTGCCGGCCGTGGCGGGCGTCCAAATCGCGAATCATGTCCCGAACTTTCATGTTCGGCTCGAGGACTTCGTACTCTTCGAGGTAGTTCCGGTCTTTGTAGACGACCGTCGTGCGGCCGTCCTTCACGGTCCGGATCACGAGGTTCAGGTCGCCTCCGCCTTCGGGGCCCTCGTAGAGCGTGTAAAAGCCGAGGAAATGGCCGATCGTCTCCTCGAACCCGGAATGAGGATAGTAGAAGCGGAAACGGACTCGGTCCCCCGGAAAGATGTCCATCTTCTCGAGGAGCTTTTCGTCGAGGATCCCCGCCTCCTTCAGGATGCGACGCTCCTCGGTGATGTCGTCCTTGAGCTCCGCCATGGTGCCCAGCGAGACAGCCGCCGTTTGACTTAAACCAGCGCCTCGGATCTGTCCTTCGCGTGCGGTGGTCGTCGCCCGATCAAGTGGCGCTCCGAATCTCCGAGACCTTCTTCCAGGCGGGCCACCGCGTCTCGATGGCGTAGTCCAGGGACCATCGGCTCGGGCCGAACGCGGCGTTGATAATCATGAGGAGGAGGAACACAAAGGCGTAGATGACTCCGGTCCCGATGTCCGTGGAACTGGGCCCATACGGACCCCCGAACCCCTCGGGCACAGACCAGATGATGAGACTGAAAAAGATGCCAGCCGTGTAGGCCACCTTCCGCATGAATCCGAGGAGGAGGGCGAAACCCAGGGCCAACTCCAGCACGCCGATCGTCGTGACGAAGAAACCGGGGTTCGCGCCAACGGTTTGGCTCCAGAAGCCGAACCACGGCTGCAGCCAGCTCGGTTGGCCCTGAGCCGCCTCGGAGATCATCTGGGCCGACGAATCGGCGAAGCCGGGTTGGAACTTGAACGCTCCGTCGATGGCCCAGACGACGCCGAAGATCACCCGCATCGTGGTCTTTAGGGACCCCAGGTGCCGCACGAACCAGTTGTCAAGGAAGACCTGAATGGACGTCATGGATGCTCGCCCTGCGAGGCCAGCCAGCCGGCGGTATTTGAGGGATGGACACGTACCGACTGTACTCGTGCGTGTGACCTGGACTCCTCAATTTCGCCATCAGAGGACGGTCGTCCGTTGATGTGTGGAGGGATCCCAACGCTCGGCCTATTTCAGGCGTCCATGTACCGGTAGAACTCGTACGGCGAGGGCCGCAGTGAGGTCTGCAGGTGCTCGTCAAGCTTCAGCTCCTCGTACTTCTCGAGGAGGTCCTGCGGGAAGACCGTCTTCAGGAACATGTAGTCCGTCTGCAGATGCTCGATCGATTCCTTCAAGGAGCCGGGCAGCTCGCGGACGCCGTACTCCTTGCGCTTGCTCGCGCTCAGATGGTACAGGTCCTCATCGACCGGATTGCCGGGGTCGATCTTCCGCTTGACGCCATCCAAGCCGGCGCACAGCATCGCCGCGAACGAGAGGTACGGGTTGCAGGCGGGGTCCGGCGTGCGGTACTCGATCCGCTTCGCGGCCTCGATGCCCTGGTAGTACATCGGGATCCGGATGTTCGCGCTGCGGTTGCGTTTCGACCAGGCGATGAACACGGGCGCCTCGTAGCCCGGGACGAGCCGGCGGTACGAGTTCGTCGTCGGGTTCGTGAAGGCGCACAGGCTGCGGGCGTGATCCATCAGCCCGCCGATGTAGTATCGGCAGGTCTGGCTGATCTCCGCGTACTCGTCGCTCGGGTCGTACATCGCATTCTTGCCTTTCGTCCACAGGCTCTGGTGGACGTGCATGCCGCTCGCGTTGTCACCGAAGATCGGCTTCGGCATGAATGTCGCCATCATGCCCATCTTGTGAGCGACCATCTTCATGACATATCGATACGTGACCACATTGTCCGCCATCGGGACGAGTTCGTCGTAGCGCATGTCGATCTCACACTGGCCCGCCGTTGCGACCTCGTGGTGGTGTGCATCGAGGGTGAGCCCAAAGGAATCGATCAAGACGCGGCAGGCTTCGTTGCGGTAGTCTTGCAGGCTGTCGACGGGCGGGGCCGGATAGTAGCCTTCCTTGAACCGGATCGGGAAGTTCTTTCCGTCGCTGGCGCTCCATGGCGCCTCGCGGGAGACAATCTCGTACCCCGCGCCGGACCACGGGTTGCGGACGTTGTCGGCGCTTGGCAAGAGCCGGATCCCATCGAAGACGAAGAACTCGATCTCGGGCCCCCAATAGGTCGTGTCGTAGCCCTGGTCTGCGGCGAATTGGACCGCCCGCTGGGCCATGTAACGGGAGTCCCGCGTGAATCGCTCGTGGCTGCCCCCTTCATAGACATCCACGAAGAACCGCGCCGTCTTGTGCTCGCCTTCGTACCACGGGAGGATGGCGAACGTCGACGGGTCCGGGTTCATGACCATGTCCGATTCATGGATCTCCTTGAATCCCTTGATCGACGAGCCATCGAGCTTGCCGACGCCTCGTTTGAACTCCTCGGGTCCGAGCGACGTCGAAGGAATCGTAATGTGTTGCAGCGCCCCGAGCACGTCGACGAACTGCAAGTCGATCCAGCGGATCCTGTCGTTTTCGATCTGTTTCAACACCGATGCCACGGTCATCTTCTTCGATTTCGCCGGAGTACTCGAAGCAATCGCCATGTCCTTCACGCCTTGGACGGACCCACCGTTCCGTCCCGCGTCCGGGCAGAAATATGAACATATATAAACTGTTAGGCTCCGAAATCGTACATATGGACGAAACATTCATGCGCAATGAAACAATGTTCGACCTTCCTCGCGTGGACGCCGCTCAGTTGGAGCGATTGAACGCACGTGGGAGGCACCCGATGACCGCAGAGACCTTGGACGAGCTCGATGTGAAAATCCTCCGACTCCTCAATGCCGACGCGAGGAAGTCCTTCCGGGATATCGCGAAGGAAGTGGACGCGAGCATCAGCACCGTCTCGAATCACGTCCGCAAGCTGGAACAGGAACGGATCATTTCCGGATATGTCCCGGTCCTTGACGAGGCCCGACTGGGCTACGACGTCTTGGCCGTGGTGGGCGTCAAGATCCACAAAGGCAAGCTCCTCGAGGTCCAACGCCGGATCGCGAAAGACGACCGCGTCACCCACGTCTACGATGTGACCGGGGAGTGGGATTCGATTGTCGTCGTCCGGCTCCGGAACACGCGGGAGCTCGACGCCTTCATCAAACGGCTCGGTTCGATGGAGTATGTCGAGAACACGTACACCCAGGTCGTGCTCAACGTCGTGAAGGAAGAGCGGCGCGTCCTCGTCTAGACCGCGGGATTCCTACACAACGTTTATGGCTCAACTTTGGAATATCATTGACGGGGGAGCGGAGGGACCATGGCGGATCTCCTGAACTTCAAGCCTGACCGCAAGCTCGAGTTCGAGCCGGGCCGCCCGGTTGATTTCGACCCTCGCCGTCCCTTGGAGTTCGACCCCCGTCGTGACCTCGAGTTCAATGTGAACCGGGACCTCGGCTTCGGTCGCCGCGGCGTCGTCTTCCGCGGCTTCGTGTGCCCGATCTGCGGGGCGCTCGTGACCGAGGAGGCGAAGCGATGCGACGAGTGCGGCGCCGTCTTCGAGGGAACCCCGAGAGCCGCAAACCCGCCGGCGAAAGCTCCGGCCGCGACGCCGAAATTAGGGAAGCCGATTTCTTCGCCGCCGAAGACGGTTGCCCCGCAAGCCGCGACGATCTATTGCCCACACTGCGGTGTGAGGCTGAAGAGAGCGGACGCGTTCTGCTGGAATTGTGGTGCACGGAGCGGATCGACGGAAACCGTGAAGCTGCCGACCCAACCCAGCACCCCGCCCGTGACCCGAGACTGGCGAGGACAGCGGTGAGACCATGGCGTTGCTCGGCCTGAGTCCGTACATTTGGGTGATGCTGGTGTTCTTCGTCCTGCTCCTCGTCGTGCTTGTCTTGGGTGACATCGGGGGGCTCGATTTCGACCACGATATCAGCGCGGACGTGGACACGGGCCTGAGCCCGATGAGCCTGCCCATCGTGGGGGTCTTCGGCACCTCGTTCGGCGGCTTCGGGGCTCTGATGGAGATCCTTGGATTCGGACCCGTCGTCGTCCCGATCCTCGCCACAGCCTTCGCGGCGCTGACGGCAGGTGGCATGTACGTGGTCATGTTGAACGTCTTCGTGAAAACTCAGGCGGAGACGCGGATTAATTTGGAGGACTTGAAGGGCTTCAAGGGCCAGGTCATGGTTCCGATCCGCCCGGGCCAACCGGGCCAGATCGTGGTCGTGACGGAGGCCCGAGGGCGGACCCTCCTCCAGGCAATCGCGGACGATTCAATCGGGACCGACGAGCACGTCGTGGTCGATGCGGTCGTAGGCAATTCGGTGAAAGTACACAAAGTGTGAGGTGGTCGTTGTGGCGTGGGAAATCGCAGCACAAGTCGAGTCGGGTGTGACAGAACTAATTATCTTGGGCATCGTGGGCGCAATCTTCGCGGCCATCCTGGTGGTCGCGAGCCGGTACAAGAAAGTCCCGCCGAACATGGCGATGGTCGTCTACGGCAGACGGCAAGCCAAGGCGGGAGGGCGCGGATACCGCGTCATCTCGGGTGGCGCGAAAGTCATCGTGCCCATCGTCGAGTCCATCGAGTGGCTTAAGCTCGATGTCCGGACCCTCGACCTCGTCGTGCCGGACATCATCACGGACGTGAAGCGGTCCGGGGCCAAGATCAACATCAAGGCCGTGGCCCAAGTGAAGATCTCCTCGGACGAGGCGACGCTGAACACCGCGGCAGAGAACCTCCTCGGGAAGTCGGATCAAGAAGTCAACGAGATCGCGCTGAAGACCCTCGAGGGCCACGTCCGTGGGATTTGCGCCACCCTGACCGTCGAAGAGATCAACTCGGACCGAGACGCGATCGCGTCGAAGATCCTCGGGATGGCGGGCAACGACTTGCGGAACATGGGTATCGAAATTCGCTCGTTCGTCATCAAGGAGGTCGAGGATGCGCAGGGCTACCTGGATGCGCTCGGCGTGAAGCGCACGGAAGAAGTCAAGCGGGACGCGCGCATGGGGAAGGCGGGCGCGAATCAGCAAGCCACCATCGCGGAGGCCCAAGCCGCCCAAGAAGCGGAGAAAGCGAATGCGAGCGCCGAGGCCAACGTGGCGATGTTCCACCGAGACCGAGACATCATCAAGCAGCAATCAGAGACTCAGGTCGAGCTGGAGCGCGCGAATAAGGAAATCGCGTTTCAGCTGCAGACGGCCAAGAGGCAGCAGGAGCTGATCGTCGAGCAACGCAAGATCGACATTCGCGCGAAGGAACAGGAGGTCCTCGTCCAGCAACAGGAAGTCCTCCGCCGGGCACAGGAGCAAGAAGCCGCCCAGGTCGTTCCCGCGCGAATGGCGGCCGATGCGGTGGCCGCAACGGCGGATGGCGAAAAGCGGAAGCTCATCTTGACGGCGGAGGGCGAGAAGGAACGCGCGATTCTCGTCGCGGAAGGCGAACGAGAGCGTCTGTCTCGGACGGCCCAAGGCGAAGCGGAGCGGATCCGACAGGAGGGTACCGCCGAGGCCGACATCATCCGGCTCAAGGGAGAAGCGCAAGCGTACGCGATCAAGGCGACCGGACTCGCCGAGGCCGAGGCGATGCGCGCGAAAGCCGAGGCGTGGGAGCAATACGGTCGCGCTGCGATCACGCAGCTCATCGTGGAGAAACTGCCCGAGATCGTGGCGAACGCCGCCAAGTCCCTGGAGACGACGCAGAAACTCATCATCATGGGCGAACGCGGACCTGCGCAGCTCGTAAGCAGCGTCGTGGACATCGCCGCGACGGCGCCGGCCCTGGTGAAGGCCCTGACGGGGATGGACCTCGCGGAGCTCGCCGGGAAACTCAAGGACATCACGAAGTGATCCGCTGACACCTCAATTCTGTGGAAACTGCGGTGCGCCCGTCCAGCCCGAGGCCCGCTTCTGCGTCCAGTGTGGGACGGCGATGACGCCCGCTGCGGCCACCGTAGCCCCCGTCCCGCCAGTCCCGCCGCCTCAGGCCCCATTTCCCCCGTATCCCGCTCAGACACCGCCCTTTGTGCCACCTCAAGCGCCGCCCGGTTCCTGGCCCGGGCCGTACTACCCGCCGCCGAAGAAGAAACATACCGCCCTGATCGCAGTGCTTGCCATCGTCATCGTGATCATCGTCATCGCCGTGGTCGCCGTGCTGCTCATCCATGCGAACGCTAAGTTCGTGTCCATCAACAAGACCGGCGTCTCGGGCGGCAACATGACCTTCGACGTCACGATCCACACGGAAGGGACATCGATCAGCGTCGACCGGCTCCACGTCAACATCCGTTCGCTGCAAAACGGGGTCGATTACGATGCGGTGTACTTCTACAACGTCGACACAATCCCCGCGGGTCGGACCTTCACGTGGGGCGTCGACATCCGCGTGGATCCGGCGAATCTCTCCGCGTTCCGCTACGAGTTCACGTTGGAGGTCAACGGCGCCATCGTGGACACGGCCGCGGTCGTCTGATCCATGGAACGTGTCACGGCAGAATGGTCGCTCGGAAAAGACAGCGACCTGATGGTCGAAATCTGGTCCACGGGCGCCTTGGTCGCCGCGGTGATCGAGGCCTTGCTGGAAGAGCCCGCGAATCTCCGACTCGCGTTGGCCGCCCTCGGCGCCTCGAGGCGCCCATCGTAGGTCAGAGGTTCATCACGACGACGTCTTTGACGGCACGCATGCCCTGGAAGGGCAGGATGAGGCGGCCCTCGGGGTCCATCTTCAAGTTCTTCCCTTGGACGTTCTCAGCCGGCGCCACAAGGACGTCGGATAGCTTCCCGCTCTTCGTGTTCACAATGAAATTCTCGATCGTCCCGAGGATCTGACCGTCGTTTGTCATGACG
>DATMDM010000113.1:0-25995 GCA_035557795.1 Thermoplasmata archaeon
TTCCGCAGGACCTGGAAGCGATGCCGGAAGTACCGCGTGAAGTCCGCGAGCGTCCCCTCGCACGTCGAATGGCCCGTGATGTCCCGGAGGATCCGCACGTCCGGGTCCAGGTCTGCGGCCTTCTCCCCGAGGCGCCGGAACGACGCGGGGATGAACGTGTCCGCCAGGCTCGTCGGGGGCGCCGCCCGGGTCGTTATCTGTGCCGCGGCGTTCCGGGCGATCTCACCCGCACGCATCACGTCATCGAGGGTGACGACGAACGGCGTCTCCGGGCAGGATCCGAGGAACGCCTCGAGGCGCTCGACGGGATCGCGTTGCGTCAGGAGGAACTCGATCGCGTCCGGCTCGAGCAACGTTCCGCGATTGCTCACGAACGCCAAAAGTTCCTCGCGCATCCGGGGGCCATTGCGATGAGCCTGTCAAAAAACCTTCGTCGCGTCGCCGAGACATCTCGAGAAAATTAAAGGCGAAGGGGCGAATCGGGTGAGGTGCATCGCATTCGCGTCGAGGTGGCGGTTCATCCGACGGAAAATCCGGACAAGGTGATGACCGCACTGCGAAATCTGTTTCCGGACGTGCGCATCGAATCGACGGAGGGCCGAATCGTCGGGACGTCGGAGAACCTCGACCGGCTTCGTGAGTTGATCCGCACCCAGCGGATTCGGGACACCGCCAGGCGTCAACTGCTCGCCGGTCGTCGAGGGGATCGCACCACGGTGAGCCTGAGCAAGCAGGCGGCGTTCGTCGGCGTCGTGAACTTCGCGGCCTCCTCGCCCCTCGGCGACATCACGATCGAGATCGAGTCCGACGACCTGGAGGCGGCGATCGACTATGTCGCAGAGAGTACCGTCGCCTCGAAGACCTAGGCGGTACGGCCGCATCGCGTGCACGTGAAATGGCCCGCGTCGTACTTGGCTTCGACCCACGCGCAGTACGGACATTGGAATCGAACCGGTGGATACCCGTATGGCGGCGGGACGTACGAAGGCGTATACTCCCTGGGGATGCGACTTGCGTTGCGGACCGCGACGGCGGGCGGCCCGACGGACGGCGTCACGGGCCACATTTGCGCGGAAGGCGGCGGCTGTCCGGGATCCGGCGGGGTTGCGACAGGCGGCGGCATCGTGGAAAAGTACGGCGTCTGCGGCCCGGGGATGGCCACGGCGCGGGTCGGCGGCCGGAATCGGTCGATCAGCCCGCGGAAGTTCCTCCAGGCAACGATCGCGTACCAGACGAAGAATCCGGCTCCGGCGATCGCGAGCCCAAGGAACACCAGGTTCAGGAAGAGGAGGAACGCCTCGCCCCCGAAGCCTTCGTAGCTGAGGGCGGCCGCGTAGTCGTTCACGAAATGCGCCAAGATCGCGGCCGCGATTCCGTGACGCAGGAACAGATAGCCGAACCCGAGGCCGGCGACCATCGCCGGGATGACCTTCCACAATCCCCAGCCGGGCGCGTGCGCGAGTCCGAAGATCACCGAGCTCGCGACGAGGAAGGCCCACGCGGCCACGAGCGTTTCCTTCGGCGAATCGCGGCGGACGGCTCCGCCGATCAGGTACCGCCACGCCCCCGCGATGTGCCGCCCCGCGGCCCCCGGTCCGCTCCCGGTCCCACCGCGGTTCACCTCGATGATTCGAAGGACGACGGATCCGAGGGCCATCGGCAGGCCGATCAACAAGATGCGGAACGCGAACTCCTCGTAGACACCCGCGTTCAAGAGTTCGTAGAGCCAGAACCAGGCGCTCTGCGGCGTCGGGTTGACCGGGGACGACGGGTTGATGCCCGCGGCGATCACAAGATAGTAGAAGACGACTTGGAAGAACGTGACGGCCATCCAGACCTGGCCCAGCGCAATCCACGCGCTCCGGCTCTTGAGGCGAGTCCCGATCGCTTCGAGCGGCGCCCGGAAGGCGTTCCATGTCTCCCGGCGCTCGCGGATGAGGTGGTAGCCCGCGGCGAGAAAGATCACCGCGGCGAGGAAGGCGAAATAGGAGATGAACAGCGTCTTGTCTTGAGTGAAGAACAGGACGAACGGAGCGGGGGAAGGGAGGTACACGACGACGGCCGCGTCCGTCGTCCACGCGAGCCGGACGTTGTCGAAACCCACGCTGACGGGGCTCGTCGCCGAATCGGCAAAGAACGCGATCTTGAGATAGTAGAGGCCCGGGTCTGTCAGGCGGTCATCCGCGAGGAGTCGGGGCATCGCCGTCCACGACGTCGGTCCCGTGAAATTCACGAGCCCGATCGCGATTCTCGGATCCGGAGGCGAGTTCGCACTGTCCACCGCGACGACGAGCCGGCCGGAGGTCAGGCCCCCGCTGATTTCGGTGTCGAGGTGGACGGCTCCCGTAAAAGGGACCGAGCCGTCGACACGGAACGCCTGCCACCAATATCCGCGGGCACCCGAGCTGGGTAAGGACATCTCTAGGAGGCCACCCGGATTGCCGCCGGCGCTTCGGTACGTCCCGACCGATCCGGTCCCTAATGGGTCGAAGGTCCAGTTGCCGGCGTCGAAGTCGAGGCCGCTGTTCACCGTGTGCCCGGTGCCGATCGTCTGGATCCCCGGGACGACGTACGCGGGAGCGGCCACCAAGGCCGCGAAATCCGTGATCACGAAGATGATGAAGCCGACCAAGGCGATCGTCCACAAGATCGAGAGGACGGTTCGTCCTCCGGACGGAGCGGCAGGCGGCCGGTAGGCCCACGCCGCCGTCGGGAGGCCGCAACGTGGACAGAAGTTTCCTCGGAACAGGGTGCCGCAGCGCGGGCATGGCCATCCCATCGGCGCGGCCTGCGGGGCAGGCGCGGCGGGCGCAGCGGCCATCGCGGGTGCGCCGCATCGAGGACAGAAACGACCCTCGAAAATCGCGCCGCAACGGACGCACTGCATCCGTTCGCACACGAGGGCCCCGCGCTATTTAATGCTGCGGTGCGCGGCCACAAAAGGCCGACGGTGCTCGCAATCCGCCCGCGAAGATTTATATCGATTCGGTCGGTTGCGCGGCCCTCCGTCCCGCGCGGCGGAGGTTACCGGCGAACAGGGGAGGAATGTCGGAATGCAGTACGAGGAGAGGCCGGCGGAACGCCGACGTGCGGTTCGAGACAATCCGGGCGGAGAAGGTCAACTTCGGGAGAAACAATTTCCTCGAAGTCGCGCGGAAACAAGCGACCACCTCCGAAGGGACGAAGCAGTTCATCTCGGTGTCCCGGGGCTACTATCTTCCGGACAAGACGGAGCGCTTCAAGCGTTCTCTTCCGATCCCCAACGATCCGGAAGTCCGCGCGTTTATCGCGGACAAGATTCGCTCGCTCTAGTCTACGCTCGCGGAGGGCAGAGTAGTCCGCGAAATCAGACCGCGGCCTTTAAGTCAAATCGAGCCCATCCGAGTCAGCCCTTCTGCACGCGCATTAGGGGGGAGTATCATGGGCCCGTCGCTGAAGCGGGGCCTTGGCTATCTCGCCTTGGACCCGGAGGACACCGCGGTATCTTTCGTACGGGTCCTCGCGGAAGCCCGCACCCCATTCCTCTGGATCACGTCCCGGTCCATCTCGGCTCCGCCGGACGGCGGGGATCTCCTTCGCGTGACGACCCTCGCGGGTCGGATGGGCACCGCGGACCCCAGGCGGCTCCAGGACCTCCGCACCGCGGCGACGACATTCTTCGACGAGCGCGGACCCGGGGCCTTGGTCGTGGATTGCCTCGATCCCCTCGTCGTCCATTCCGGAGTCGAGCGGGTGCTGCGGTTCGTGGACGATCTCCACGAGGAGACCGCGACCCGGAACGCGCTCCTCGTCGTCTTCGCGGACGCGCGCGGCACGAACCCGCGGATGATCGCGTGGCTCGAACGGGAACTGGACCCGTTCCCGCGGACCGCGAGCATGCCGCAGCCGGAGCAGCGGGTGGTCGCGTAGGCATCACGGACCGAAAATCAAGCCCATCCCGGAAGCGGCCTCTTCGTCTTGTGCGCGAAATTGGCGGTAGACGCGTTCCGCCTCCTTGCCCGCGAGGGCGTGCGCGAGGTCCTTGAGCAGCTCCGTCGCCTGCGCGACCCCCGCATCGCTGCCTTCGACAAGCACGTACCGCTCGTCCCCCGGCAACCCGAGGCTCTTCGCGTCCCTCGAGGTGATGCTCTGGCGGCTCACGAGGTCGTCCTTCCAGACGATGTCGGCCCGAGACGCGTGGGCCGCCGGCACGCGGAAGACGCGGTACACGCCGGTCGCACCGCGGCGTCCCTATTAAACGTTCATTCGTCTCCGAGGGATCGCATGAACGGAAGGAAGAGGAGGAACGCGCCGATCACCAAGACCGCGAGCCCGGTGAACTTGTCCACGGTCCACGCGACCACGACGCCCGCGACCGCGAACGCCAAGCCGAGGACCGCCAGGAACGCGCGGGCGGGTTCCACGGCGGACGAAAACCAGGGCGACCGTTAAAGGCGTTCCGAGGCCGACTCCAGCCTGATAACGAGCGGCAAACTTTCTTATCGCGTTCGCCGGCATGAGCGGACGTTGCCGATTCGAGACGAGGTCGACGAAGAGCAGATCCTCGCGGCGCTCCTGGGCGTCGCCGAGATGGCCGGCGACCTGACGGACCCCGAGGAACTCCTGGCGGCCATCGTGCGGATCACCCCAGGTCTGGTCGGGGTCGACCGTTGCGCCGTCCTCGGGTACGACAAGCAGGCCCGCGAGTTCCGGACCCTCGCCGCGTTCGGCCCCGGCGGCACCCCGACGCCCTTCGAGGGCCTTCGGATCCAGGTCGCCGAGATTCCCCGGCTCGCCCACCGGATCGTGTCGTTGCGGCTTCCGGCCCTGCTCAAAGAGCCGTCTCCGGAGGCCGTGCTCCCGGCGTTCATCCAGAAACGGCTCGGGGTCAGCACGGCGCTCGTCGTGCCGCTCGCCTGCCGCGGTCGATTCCTCGGCGGCCTCTGGCTCGACGACACCCGGTCGCCGCACATGTTCACCTCGACGGAGATCAACGTCGTCCAAGGCATCGCCACGGAGCTGGCGATCGCGTTGAACACGTCGGAACTCGTGGGGAAGCTCGATCTGGAGCGCCGTCGGTTCGAGGCGCTCGTCACCGCCTTGATGGACGGCCTGCTGATCGTCGACCGGGACCGTCGGATGGTCCACCTCGACTCCGGGGCGGAGGCGCTCCTCGGTTGGCAGAACTCCGAGATCCGGGGTCGGCGGGTGTACGAGGTCTTCGAGATTTCCGAGGCGGAAGCCGACGTCGCCTGGAAGAAGGAGCGAGGCGGGGCCGTTCCGGCGGCGAAAGTGCTAAGCCTCCGGGCCCGCGACGGCGTGCGCGTGTCGTGCTCGGTCCTGCCGATCCTGGTCCGGGATCCGGAGCGGGATGTCCTGCAGGTCCTTTACGCGCTTCGGAAGGCGCCCGGCACGAAGAGTTATGCGGACCGGCTCATGGAGTCGCTCTCCGAAGTGCCGAAGATTCAGCGCGCCACGCCGCCGCCCGAGTAGATCAGCAGGCGGATTTCCGCCTTCGTGAAGCGGCTGTGCGCGCGCAACGTCTCCTCGTCCCCTTCCCGGATCGCCCGCAGGTAGAGCGGGCATCCCTTCGTGAGGAGGTAGACCCGCCGCAAGGCTTCTGCGTCGATCGCCGGGCGGCCCAGCATCGCCCGGCATCCTTCCAGGTCGAGGCCGCGCAGGTGCCGTTCCGCCACGAGTCCGGCGTCGACGTCCGCCTTCGAGTAAAACCGGCAATAGGCCGGCGTCGATTCCTGCGCGAGGACGAGGAGCTTGCCGCGCCCTGGAGACCCCCGAAGGAAACCGGCGAGCGCATCGACGACCGCTTCGTCGACGTCCGCGTAGCCGTCCAGGACGAGGAGCTTTCGCTCGCGGGCGAAGACCTGCCCGATCGCGGCCGCGACGGACTCCGGCTGGTCCGGGTCCGATGCCCGTTGACCGGTCGAGTGAGCCAGGGTGTCCGCGAAGGATTCGAGATTGTCGCCGGGCTTGATCTCCATCCATACCGCTCGGGGGACGCCCTCGGCGAATGCCCAGCCGAGCGCGGTCTTTCCTATGCCATGCGATCCGTACACGACCGCGATGGGCGCCGCACCCGCCTGCCATCGTTTGAGGAAGGCGAGGTCCTCCTCGCGTTGCAGGAGCGTCGGCCGTTCGAGGTCCTCCACGCGCGGTTGCATTCGTCCATGCGCGTCGAGGGCGGCCAAGGCGGGCAGCGCCTGGAGGCCGAGATCTCTTCGGGCCTCGCCCAGCGTCGTCGTCCGTCCTTCGATTTCCACGCGCGTCGCGTCGATCTCGCCGAGGATTTGTCGGGCGCGGCGCACTCCGGATTCCGTCAAGGCGTAGACCCGGACCTTTCGGTTCCGGCCGAGGAGCCGCGCGTCGCGCGCCTCGACGAACCCCTCGCCCTGGAGCCCCTTGAGCGTTCGCGGGACATGGCTCCGCAGGAGCCGAGCGCCTTCCGCGATTCCCGCCTGGGTTGCCTCGCGGCCCGGTTCCCGAGCGTTCCAGAAACCGTGGAGGTGGAGGAGGACTCGCTCCGCCGCGGTGAGCTCCACGAACGTTCCGATGCGGTCCCGTTTACTTAAGTCTGCAGCCTGTGATTCTCACGCTTCCGCGCCGTGGTAACTACCGCGAACACTTTATATATCGTCGGCTCGGCTGCAAACGTAATTCTCTCCTGCCCACCGGGAGGCCACTCGATGAAAGTCGTCTTACGCGAGGATGAATCAGGAATCTCCGAAGTCATCGGCACGATCCTGATCCTCGCGATGACGGTCGTCTTGTTCTCCACGATCATCATCTGGGTCGCCAACATCCCCACGCCCGTCGCGCAGGGCCGCCTCGATCTCCAGTCGGAAATGAATCCGCTGTACAACGGAGGCGGCGTCGAGATTGGTGTCAACGTTACCTTGACCCACCAGGGCGGCGAGGCGCTGCAGACGGCGCCGACGATCATCTATGTCACGTCGCAGCGCGGGACGAACCCCGCGAAGACCGACGTGCAGCGGCTGCATCTCTACAACAAGCTCCTCGCGACCCCGAGCGGGATCATCGACGGCACGGACACCATCTGGAACGTCGGCGAGCGGTGGGGATACAAGAACTTCACTCTCCGGTCCACGGACGCGATCACGATCACGATCGTGGACACGTTGAAGAGCATCGTCCTGTGGTCCGCCCCGCTGACTCCCCCGGCCGGATCGCGTCCGCCGGTGTTTGTCGACAAGTGGGCGGACGGACTCTATTCGTCGACCGCGATCGATCCGGTCCAGTCGGGCCTCGGCTTCTTCGTCTTCGCGCAGGTGTCCGACCCGGATGGCGACCTGAACGTGAATTCCGTGTATGCGACGATCACCGCCTGGTATGGAACGGGAGATCCGTGCGCCCAGCCGCAGAAGATGACGGACAGCGGCGTGTACCCGGACCGCGCGGCGGGTGACGGGATCTTCTCGCTCGGCGGGCTCTCGTGCATGAAGTCGCCCTACCCGAACCTCAACTGGGACACCTCGATCATCCTCTTCAACGCGACCGACAAGAAGGGTCACGCGACCCAGTCCCGGCTGATCCTCAGCGTGATCCCCGGCCCCACGGGAGGCGGGGGCGGAGGCGGCGGCAACGGAACGGGCCGACCCGCGAACCTGCGATGGAACGGCCGCCAAGGCTACAACATCTTCAACGCGTCCCAGTGGGATCAGTTCAAGTACACCGCCCAGGAGACGCGGACCTTCAAAGGGAACGAGGAAGTCGTGGTCGTCGTCGGAAGCTTGGACCTCGAGAACACGTTCGACACGGACCGCTTCACGCTGTACGACCCGTTCGGCGGGTCCCTGTCGCAACCCGTCGTCTACGGCACCAACAAGGCCGTGACGCAAGTGAGCACGCCCTCGACGAGTCAGGGCTTTACGTTCATTGAATTCATCAACGGGTACTACATCTATTCATATCGGTTCAAGCTCAACGCCCCCTCGGATCCGCAGGTGGGGACGAACTTCTACAAGGTGCCGGCGCACCCGCCGCAATACTACTTCGCGAAGTACACGTTGGACATCCTGCTCTTCTCGTCGAGCGCGGTACGCTTCAACACGACCGACTCGATTGTCATTACCGACACGGACGGGTACGTCCGGGACTTCCCGCAAGTCCAGACCTTCAAGGACTCGGGCTTCACGCAGGCGACGACGACGTTCAAGTCCACCGACGTCGCGTACGTCCAGGTCCGGATGTTCACCACGGACGCGGCGGTGACCGCGACGAGCCCGATCTTCGGGAACATCATCATCAAGGATTATGCGGGCGGGACGCAGCTCATGCGGGCGCCGGTGAACGGGCACGACACGAACGTCCCGATCTGCCCCGTCAGCGGCGCGTGCTCGGGCACCGCGATTTCGATTAACTCGGCCCTGCGAGTATACCGGTTCTCGATCAATTTCACGCGGGCGAACCAGGACTCATGGGTCGATGGCATGCAGAATTATGCTCTCACCCTCACGAGCATCAAGGACGCGGATGAGACCTATTCGAACCTCGCAACCCAGCTCGTCATCGTGGCACCCCTGTACAAGCTCGACGTCGTCGCGGGCACGGATGCGGCGACGAACAACGCCTGGGGCACCAAAGACTACTCGTATTATTACGAGAACCTGAACGGGATCGATCGGTGGAGGAAGAGCCGGATTGAATTCTGCGGCCTATCGGGCACCTGCAAGAATGCGTATCACACCCTCTCGATTGTCAACATCGATTTCGACAGGGACGGGGACCTGGATACGGTCAGCAGCATCTTCGTCGACAGTAGCAACGGCCAGATCGTGCTGCAACGTCGGGACCTCGATTCCACCGGCAACGTAATCTTCACTCGATTCGTCATGGAGAACCTTGCGGGCGTCTACTGTAACGCGCTCGCCGTTGGCGACCTGACCGGAGATGGCGCTCCGGAGGTGGTTTGCGGCGCGTCGAACGGAAACGTGTGGTATTACAAGAACGACGGCAGCTGGCAGACCCAGAGCGGCAGCGCAACGAAGGTCATCGTCGACCAGTCTCGAACGGATTCGATTTCGACCGTCGCCGTCGGCGATTTCAACGGGGACGGAGCGAACGACATTGCCGTCGGCGGGGCGAACACCCGCCTGACCTGGTACCCCAACCTCGACAAGCTCGGGAAATTCCAGAACGCAGGGATCACGGACGACTGGTTCGCCGAAGGCGAGACGACGGTGAAGGGTAACATCACGTCCGGGAGCTACTTGAACACGTTCGTCTCGGACACGTCGTACGAGCAGATTCGCGAGTACACGTTCACGGAGCCGGTTCAGTCCGGTGCGACAGCGAACACCGGATTCGCAACCGACGCAAGCGGCTGGACGTACGCGGATTGGCAGGATCCGACCACGCCGAATCCACCCGGCAGTGCGACGGGGACATGGGCCTCGGCCGGTGGAAACCCGGGCGGGTACGCGTCCACCTCGACCAATTGCGTGGCGAATCAGGTCGTGTCCGGATACTTCTATCAACCCTTTGCTGCGAGCGGCTCCCCGCCATTCACCGCTCAACTGAGCCTGGACTGGAAAGTGGTTGCCTTTGGCGCCACGGGAGGCGGGAACGTTGTGATGTACGCGTTCGTCGACGCGGCGTCCGGGGCTCCGACCTTGGGGCAACAAGTCTGGTCCTCGACCGCCCAAACGGGCACGACGAACTGGGCCTCCGTCGGTCCGATTGACGTGAGCACGAAGATCACTTCCGGTGGCACTTATTACCTGAAAATCGCGTTCCGCGCCCAGAACGCACCGTGTGGCACGGCGTCGACGGGGGGATTCGACAACGTCGCTCTGAGCTGGTCGTCCACCGGAGGGCTCGCGAGCGAGCTCGAACACTACTGGCGGATCACGACGCTTCCGGGCCGTCCGGGCACCACGTTCACCTTGAACATGGTTGCTCGGCACTCGGCCAACACGGAGGGCGACAACTTCGTGTTCGCGTACGCAACGAACGTCGCAGGTAACGATCCGACGACGGGCACGTACACGACGATGGTCTGGGTGAACGCCACGTCGGACCAGACCTACTCGTTCATCCTGCCCTCGTCCGTGGCAGGCAAGCAGGTGTGGATCCGGACGAAGGACATGGATCACACGGTCGGGAATGTGAACCTCGACACCGTCTTCGTCGACCAGATGTACATTCGTGCGGCGACGCCGTCTGGGACGACCGGCGTGAACCTCGCGGGGCCGGCCGCCGCCATCAATGCGATCGATGCGGACGACCAAGACGGCGATCATTTCGCCGACCTCGTCGTCGGGACGGCCGGCGGAAAAGTGTGGAAGTACATGGGCAGCCTGGGAGGCCTGACGACCCCGGCGGGGGCCTACTACATCGCGCCGTCCCCCATTGTCGGGATCAAGTTCGGCAACATCTCCAGCACCCAGGCAGGGCTCGAAATCGTCATCGCGTTCGGTACGACCGTGCGAATCCTGACGGGCTACGGAAACTCGGGGACGGTCATCGATACCGCGGTACCCGCGTACAGCCCGGCGAACGCGATCACGACGTTGGGCGTGGGTGACGTCAACGGCGATGGGCCCGACGACGTCGTCGTGGGGACGACCTCGGACATCTGGTATTGGTCAAACCAGAACAACGGGGCGGCGTGGACGAATCCAATCAATGTCGATAGCGTGGGAGCCAACGTCTACTCGATCGATCTGGGGGACGCGAGCAAGTCGCAGTATGTCGGACGCTAGCCGTGCAGCGCCGCGAGCACGCCCTTTGTCCGTTCCACCTCAATCACCGCGAGCACGGACGCTCCCTCGGCGGCGATCTGACGCAGGCGCGCGGCCATGAACGCCTCTCGCTTCGCCTGGAGGCGCGCGAAGCCCGGCGGGCCGTTCACCTCGGCGTCCCATGCGAGGACGAATTCTTGCGGGGTCCTCGCGTCGAATCGCTTCTTCGCGAGCCTTCGCTCCAGGCGTCCTTGGAAGATGACCTCTAGGGTGGAGACGCTGTCCACGTAGTTCTCGGTGTACGTGACCTCGTCCATGTCGATCGCCTCGAGACGGGTCCCTCGCTTCTCGGCGACCCGGACGGCCTCCGTGAAGCACGGCGGCGGTTTCAGCGGCGGCTCCCACGCGGAGAGACCGGCCACGTAGATCTCCTCCTCGAAGTTCTCCGGCTCCAGCGGGCCGCCATGGTAGACGCGGAGCGTCTGGAGCTCCTCGGGCCCGATGCTCAGGGCGACGACATTCGGGTTCGTGGTGCGGATTGCGTCGGCGACGGTCGACGTCTCCGAGGGCAGCCCGCGGACGACCGAAAGGATGGTGACGGACGCGAGGCCGAGGCGGACCTCGTCCATCAACCCTTCCTCTCGGAGATCATCTCCTCGACATCGTCGCGATCTTTCGCGCGGCGCAGCTCCTCGCGCGCGATGACGGGAACGCCGCGGATGCTCATGCGGACGCGGGCGCGCTCCACGAACATGACCGAGTCCTTCTCGACGACGCGGCTCAGGTTCGAGACGACCTCCGCCTTCCGCTCGAGGGCCCGGTCCGCCTCCCCGACTCCGGTCAGGAACGTCGTCTCCTCGTGCTTGGAGAGCGCGTCGAAGGGGCTCCGGACCGTGCGGAGGACTCGATAGCCGAGGCGTTCGAGGCGCTCGAACATCTCTCGCTCGAAGCCTTCGATCTGCGGCAGTCGCTCCTCTCGCGCGGCCGGGTCGGCCAGGAGTGCGAACGGATCGACGGGCATGACGAGGGACTCGTTCAGGAACTCTTCGAGTCGCATCGCGACCTCCATCGTCGCGGACATCCCCTCGAGGTACATCTGGATCGTGCGGCGCGTGACGCCCGCGATATCCGCGAGGGTCCCGAGGGACACCTGTCGTTCCTCGCGCAGCCGTCGGAGGGCGTCGGCATCCAATCGCACGTACAACCCGCCGGGTGCGGAGTACAAGAACGGCGGGACGCCCTCTTCCAAGAACTCGCCGAGGGTCCGCCGGGAGAGGATCGAGACGCCGAACCGCGTGTAGATCACGCCGTCCTCCAGGGATCCAGTCCCGCTCCGCTCGCCGACGACGAGCGGCGATGCCTCGAGGATCCGCGCGACCTCGAGGAGCTCGTGCGCCGTCTCCTTGTTCAGAGCGTCCACGTTCTGCAGGATCTTCACGATCAGGAGGGTGTCGTCGCGCCGCGCGACGAAGTCGAAGCACAATCCTCGTTCGCCGTGCGGGCGAGACAGGAAGAACCCGGTCTTCGCGAGGCCGCGCCTCGTCTCCTCCAGGACCCGGTCGCGTTTCATCGGTCATTCATCGTGTGGACTTCTATATAAATTCCACGCACGCGTTCTCCCGGGATGGTTTCTCGTCGACAAGCGGCGAACCCTTTATCGCGGTCCCGGCCTTCGCCGTCCCCGATGGCGGGGGAACTGCTCGACGACCGCGTGATTGTCGACGACCCGGCGGAAGGGAGCGGGGTCTACAACCGCGGGTTCTTCGGCACCCCTCGATCCGGAGGTGGCCTCGAGTTGAATCTCCTGGAGGCCGTGTACCTCGTCGAGGGAGGCCGGCTCGAAGTGCGACGCCGCGGGAGGGCGGTGTCCGCCCGGGAGCTGTTCCGAGCCGCGAGCGCTTCGATGACCGCCTTCGAGATTCGGTACCTCGTGTACCGCGACCTGAGGGCCCGCGGCTACGTCGTCGAAGCCCGCGGCGGACCCCTCGATTTTCAGGTGTATCCGCGGGGCGGCGCGCCGAAGAAGACGCCGAGCAAATATTGGGTGCGAGCGTTGAGCGAACGCGCGGTGTTCGACCTGGCGGAACTCCTCGGGCGGGCGGAGGAAGCCGCAGCGGTCCGGAAGACGCTCCTCCTCGGGCTCGTGGATGAAGAGAGCGATCTGACGTACTACAGCGTCCGGGAGGCGCACCCGCGCGGTCATCCACCGGCCCCCCTCCGGAAGACCGAGGTCGTCGTCCACTTTCTCGGGGACCGCGCGGTCGTGATCGATGAGGTCCAAGCGAAGGCGCTCCACGACGCCGGTTTCTTCGGGAAGATCGTCGGACGTCGGTTGCAACTCAGCCTCCTCGAGACGGCGTACCTGTTGAAGGCCGGGCTCGTCGAAGTGCGGAACGCGGAAACGGACCGTCCGATCCGACTTCCGCGGCTCATCAAGGAGGCGAAGGCGATTCAACCGGACTTCGAACTCCGCCTGCAAGCGTACGAGGATCTCACGGGCCGCGGCGTCATCTCGAAGACCGGCTTCAAGTACGGCTCCCACTTCCGCGCCTACGAGGGCGACCCGGAGACGCACCATGCGAAGTATCTCGTGCACGTGGTCCCGAAAGGCCACCGCGGCGCGTGGCCGGAAATCAGCCGCGCGGTCCGACTCGCTCACGGGGTGAAGAAGCAGATCCTCTTCGGCGAAGTCGGGGATGGCGTGCGCTACGTGAAGCTGGAGCGCGTGAGGCCGTAGGCGCCCGCGCGGATTGACGCCGAATATACCTCTAAGTAGAGGTATACTCGCTGGCGTCTCGAGCCCGCCCATCGGCCGGTCCCGATTCAATCGTGTCTCGTCGCGGTCCACAGTTCAACCCAGTGCGGGAGTCCCGCGAGGTTGCGGAGGGTCGCTTCCACGTACGGTGGCATCGACTCCGGTCGGTGCGCGGCCTTCCGGTCCAGGAGGAGCGCCACGATTCCGACCGAGGCCGCGGCTTCGAGATAATCGAGCCGATCATCCACGAGGACGCAGTCCTGTGGCTTGACTCCGAGTCGATGCGGGATCTCTTGCCAGTACCGTGATTGTCCTTTTTGCGCGTTCTGCGAATGGCCCGTGAAGATCCCGTCGATCAGGTCGAACAGGCCGGCGCCACGGAGCGCTGCGTCGTTCGTCTCGCTGCCGCCCGTGGCCACGTACACCCGGTGCCCGGCCGATCGGAGCCGTTCGATCGCGGTGCGGGCATCCGGATATCGCGCGTTGACCTGAGCCATCGCCTCCCGCTCGAGTTCCCGCGATGCAACGAGGGCATCGGCAGGCCGATTCGTTACGCCGGCGCGCTCGAACATGTCCAGGAGGTGTCGTGCGTCGAGGTCGTCGACCACGTCCGCATAGCCCCTCGCGTCCCAGTCGGCCGCGTTGATTCGCTGGACATAGGTGACCCAGGCGTCGTCGTGGGCCCGCATCCACGTGTCCGGACTGCCTCCGAAACGGGCCGTCAGGAGCTCCGCAAGACGTTCCCGGTATTCGCGGAACATCTTCTCGTGGTCGAGCAAAACGCCATACAGATCGAGGAGGACGTGCATGGCAGAGCTCGTCGAACCGAAAGACGACCTTAAGGGTAACGGGAACGGGGAAACGACGAAATAGCGTTCGCCCGTTCCCGGCGGCGATGACCCGGGCGCGACCTTCCACGTTCAGTATCGTCGCGTTCGATCCGAAGACCAAGGATCTCGGCGTCGCCGTCGAATCGAAATTCGTCTCGGTCGGGGCCGTCGTGCCGTTCGCCTCGGCTCGTGTCGGAGCGGTCGCGACCCAGGCGTACGCGAACACCGCGTACGGACCGGATGCGCTCGCGATGCTGAAGCGGGGGATCGCACCGAAGGACGTCGTGAAGAAGCTCGTGACGTCGGACAAAGACGCGGCGCAGCGCCAGGTCGGCGTCGTCGACGCGCGAGGCCGCGCCGCGTCTTATACCGGGAAAGAATGCTTCCCGTGGGCGGGGCATGTCGTCGGCCGAAATTTCGCGGCCCAGGGGAACATCCTTGCGGGGGAGGAGGTCTTGAAAGCATTGGCCCGGGCCTTCGAGGTGACGCAGGGCGACCTGCCCGTCCGGCTCCTTGCGGCGTTGAGTGCGGGGCAGCGAGCCGGCGGCGACAAGCGGGGCCAGCAGAGCGCGGCGATCCTCGTCGTCCGGCACGGCGGCGGATATGCGGGCTTCAACGACCGTTGGATCGACATCCGGGTCGATGACCATCCGGCCCCGATCGAGGAGCTCATCCGCATCTTCAACGTGTACGATCTCACCCTGCTGACCCGCGAAGATCCGAAGGATGTCGTGCTGCTCAAACCGGACGTCGTGCGGGAGATTCAGGCCGGTCTGGCGGCTCTCGGGCTCTACCACGGCCCGACCTCCGGCAAGCTCGACGCGAAGACGAAATCCGCGTTCGAGACGTGGGCCGAGATGAACAACTACGAGAACAAGCTGCGCAAGGACGGCAAGGTGTGGGGGAGCCTGCACCGCGCGCTGAAGGCCCAGGTCTCTGGTGCAAGCGGCTGAACAAGAATTCAAGATTTCGGTGGGCTGGCGTACACTCGGTCCCCGCCAATCCACGTGGAGCCGATCCGCATCTGGGCGATTCGGTCCGGCATCTCGAACGGGTCGCCGCGGAGGACGACGAAGTCCGCGAGCTTACCGGATTCGAGAGTCCCTTTCTCGGGCTCCTCGAATGCGGCATACGCGCCGCCCGCGGTGGCCGCTCGGACGGCCTCCTCGGGAGAGAGGCGCTGGTCTTGGAAGAATCCGTTCACCGCCCAGTGGACGCCGAAGAGGGGGCCGTACGGCATGCCGTCGGAACCGAAGCACAGCGGAATGTGAGCTCGGACGATCTTGCGGAACGGATTGTTCGCGGCGAATCGTCCACTTCCGAGGCGTGTCTCGTAGACGTCCCCGGGCCCGCTCCATTGCCCGACGAAGTTCGGTTGGCACGAAGCCACGATTCCCGCGGTCTTCGTCCGTCGCAAGATATCGTCGTCCGGAAGTTCGTAATGTTCAATCCGATGCCGCGCACTTTTCCGGGGCGCCGAATCCTGAACCGCTTCGAGCGTCTCCACAACGAGTCGGATCGCCGCGTCCCCGATCGCGTGGGTGGCGGTCTGGAAGCCGGCGCGATGCGCCGTCGTGAGGATCGAACGAAGTTCGGTTGGCGAGTGAACGAGCATCCCTCGGTCGTCAGGTCGTCCGACGTAGGGAGCGCCGAGGGCCGCCGTGTACGCGCCGAGGGAGCCGTCCGCGAAGACCTTGATCGCGCCGAGCCGGAGCCACGGATCGCCGAACCTCGCGCTGAGCCCGGCATCCACGAGCGCTCCCAGCATCGAGTCCCTCGGCATCGCAGACACTCGGACGCGGAACCGTCCAGCACGGCGCAGGCGCTGGTACGCCGTCCAGCCCACCCGGGTCACGACATCGTGGATCGAGGTGATCCCGAGCCGGTGCGCCATCCGCGCCACCGCGGGAAGGCCTTTCTCGATCCCCGCCTCGCCGGTCTCGAATCGAACATGGAACGCCCCGAACGCGTCCTCCGTCAAGAGTCCGGTGGGACGGCCGGATGCGTCGACCTCAAATCCCCGCATGCCTGCGAGATCCGCGGTCCGCTCGAGGGCTCTCGAATTCAGCGAACCGATATGGCAGTCGATCCGCCGGGCGACGACGGCGTGGTCGGTCGAGACGCGGTCGAGGTCGTCTCGGGTGAGAAACCGCCGCTCGGACCATTTCGCCTCGTCCCAATCGATTCCGACGACCCAGCCGCCACGGGGAGTTGTAGCCGCCGTCTTGCGGAGCCGGACGACCGCGTCTTCGAGGTCGCGGGTCCCATCGAGCCGCGTCCATCCCCTCTCTCCCGCGGAATCGGCCATGTGGGTGTGCGCGTCGATGAAACCCGGCAGAACAACGGCGCCCCGAAGGTCCACGATCCTCGTGCGGCGACCACGCCATCGCTCCGCCTGCGCCGAGGTCCCGACGGCCAAAAGACGGTCGCCCCGGACCGCGAGGGCCTTCGCCCACGGCCGATCCCGTGCGGCGGTGAAGACCTTGCCGTCGACGAGGACGATGTCCGCGTCGCCGGGCATCTCAGCGCACGTCCCGCAAATCCCGGAGGCGCTCGATGCCTTCGCGGAGCGTCTCGTCTCGTTTGGAGAACATGAAACGCACGTATCGCCGTCCGTCGACCGGGTCGCCGTAGAACGAGGAGCCGGGGACGACCGCGACCCGCAACCGCTCCACGAGGTACATCGCGAACGCCCAGTCGTCTTCGAACGGGAAGCGGTCGAAGTCCGCGATCACGTAGTATGCGCCTCCCGGTGGCCGGCAGTCGAGACCGGCGTCCCGAAGGCCGCGGACGAAGAAGTCCCGCTTCGCCTGATAAGAGCGCGCCAAGTCCGCGTAGTAGGATTCCGGCAAGTTCAGCGCGGCGACGGCGGCGATTTGAAGCGGATGGGGCGCGCCGACCGTCAGGAAGTCGTGCGTCCGCCGCATCGCGCTCGCGAGCGTCCTCGGCGCGATCGCCCAGCCGATGCGCCATCCCGTCGCGCTGTAGGTCTTCGAGAGGCCGTTGATCGTGATCGTCCGCTCGGCCATTTCGCCAATCGTCGCGAGCGACACATGTCGGGCGCGATCGAAGACGATGTGCTCGTAGATCTCGTCTGTCACCGCGACGACGTCGTGGTCCGTGCACAGGTCGGCGATCGTCCGGAGTTCGTCCCGGGTGAAGACCTTGCCCGTGGGGTTGTTCGGCGTGTTCAGGATGAGGACCTTCGTCCGGTCGGTGAACGCGGCTTTCAGCGCTTCCTCGTCCACGGTCCAGTCGGGCCACGCCATCCGCACGTACCTTGGGCGGGCGCCGCTCACGATCGCGTCCGGGCCGTAGTTCTCGTAGAACGGCTCGAAGATCACCGCCTCGTCGCCCTCGTTGATCAGGGAGAGCATCGCGGCCATCATCGCTTCGGTCGAGCCGCACGTGACGACCAGGTTCGACTCCGGGTCCGCGTCGATCCCGTTGAAGGCCTTCGCCCGCCGCGCGATCGCGTCGCGAAGCTCGCGGGCGCCCCAGGTGATCGAATACTGGTTGTATCCGCCGTCCAGGGCCCGCTTCGCCGCGGCGGTGAGTTCCGGCGGCGGCTCGAAGTCCGGATAGCCCTGGGCCAAGTTCACGGCGCCGTGGAGCGCCGCGATCCTCGTCATCTCCCGGATGACTGACTCCGGGAATTTCTGGACCCGGTCCGCGACCCGTCGATCGCGGATCGCGATGTCTTCTCGGACGGCGGATCTCGGCGTCGGGATGGACGTCCCCCGCCGCGGAAGGTCGGCGCGTGCAAAAACCTGTCGGGCGAGGATTAAGAGCGCGCATCCCCATCCGCGCGGACCGAGGTCGCGCGCATGGCGGAGCGTTTCTTCGATTTCTGGCGGGTCGACGTCTTCACCGATACGCCGCTCACCGGCAATCCGCTCGCGGTGTTCCCGAGGGCGACCGGCCTCTCGGCGGTCGAGATGGGAGGAATCGCGCGGGAAATGAATCTCTCGGAGACCACGTTCGTCTTTCCTTCGACGAACCCCACGGCTCACTACCGCAACCGGATCTTCACCCCCGGAGGCGAGATCCCGTTCGCCGGCCATCCGTCGATCGGCACGGCGTTCGTCGCGGCCATGGAAGGCCTGGTTCCTCATCCCGACGGATCCTCCGTCGTGTACCAAGAACTCGAGATCGGGGTGCTCCCGCTCGAACTGATCTGCGAAGCCGGGCAGGTGAAGAAGGTCATCATGACACAAGGCGAGCCCTCCGTCGGAGCGGAGATCAAGAATGTGGAGCCGCTCGCCTCGGCCCTCGGGGTGCGCGCGAAAGACCTCGGCCCGAAAGGGCTGGTTCCCCAGATCGCCGCGACCGGGATTCAGTCTCTCCAGGTTCCATTTCGTTCCGTCGACGTCGTCAAGGGCCTGGATCCGAACCTACGAGACCTGGGAAAGGTCCTCTCGAAGTTCGGAGAGAAAGTCGTCTGCTATGCCTTCGCCCTCGGAGGTGAGACGCCCGGCGCGGCGGTCCACGCCCGAAGCTTTGTCCCGGATCTCGGGATCGAAGACCCGGCGACCGGAAGCGCGGCGGGGGCGTGCGGCGCGTACCTGGCCTCCCGCGGCAAGCTCCCCGCGCCGACGTTCGTGATCGAACAGGGAATCGAGATCCATCATGCAAGCCGCATCGAGGTGAGCGTCGAAACGGAGGGCGGGAAGCCGAGGGTCGTGCGGGTCGGGGGCCAATCGGTCCCCATCATCCGCGGAAATCTCCGGCTTCCTTGACCCCGGTCGTTTCCGACGGAGGGATCCAGGATCGCGACCGGGGCGGAAGTCCAGCTCGTCTATCTGTTCGCTGCGCTGCTCGTTGTCGGCTCGGTGCTCCTGGCGTTCCTTCCGCTCTTGCAACACTCGTGGACGTTCGCGGCGTCCCGACGGCTGTTCGGGGTGTTGCTCGTCGTCATCCTGGCGCTCGGGATCGGAGCGGTCCTCCTGGTTAATTCGGCGCTATCGGATCCGGTCTACTTCGTCCCGATCGCGGGGATCACGGTCGGACTGCGGCTATCCTCACCTTTTCTGTTGTACCGGCGCCTTCAGGACCGGTTGGAGGCGGACCGGTGGTGGGGCGTCTTCCGTTGGTTCGTCGCGGGCGGTTTCGTCGTCCTCGTCGCGATTCTCGCCTATCATCTGTTGTTGCTCGCGGCCGGCTCCGAACCCGCGAACGTGGCGGTCTTCAGCGAGCAGCTCGTGATGGCCCTCGGCGCGTCTCTCCTCATCGTCCGGGCCGGACTCCGAATCCGGCCCCGCGAGACCGCCGAGATGTGGCCGATCTGGTCCGCGGCCGTGCTCTTCGCCATCGCCTTCGTCGTCGTCCTTCCGTACGCGATTCCCGCCTTCGAACTGGTGTACGTCGTCTCGGGAATCGTGGGCTGGTCGATCGGCATCGTCGCCGTCATCTACGATTTCTGAGGCCGATGGAGACGGCATCGAAGCGGACTGGCGCCGCGGATCGGATTAGAGTTCGACTTTGATGCCGAGCTTCTCCGTCAGTTCCTTGTACCGGTTCCGGATCGTCACTTCGGTCACGCCCGCGACGTCGGCGACCTCCCGTTGCGTGCGGCGCTCGTTGCACAGAATCGACGAGATGTAGATTGCCGCTGCGGCGACGCCCGTGGGCCCGCGGCCCGAGGTCAGTTCCTTGTCCTGGGCTTCTTTCAGGATCTCGACCGCTCGCGACTGGACCTCGCCCGTGAGCTTGAGTTCGGAACAGAACCGGGACACGTAGTCCTGCGGTTTCGTCGGCATCAACTTGAGCTTGAGCTCGCGGGTCATGAACCGATAGGTGCGGCCGATCTCCTTGCGGCCGACGCGAGACGAGTTCGCGATCTCGTCGAGGGTCCTCGGGACGTTGCACTGCCGGCACGCCGCGTACAGCGACGCGGCCACGACGCCTTCGATCGAACGCCCGCGGATCAGGTTCTTGTTCACCGCCTTCCGGTACACCATCGCGGCCGTCTCGCGGACGTTCCTCGGCAGCCCCATGCCGCTCGCCATCCGATCCAGCTCGCTCAGCGCGAACGCGAGGTTGCGTTCCGTCGCGTTGCTCACTCGAATGCGCCGTTGCCATTTCCGGAGGCGATACAGCTGCGCGCGGTTCCGCGTCGGGATCGATTTGCCGTACGAGTCCTTGTTCTTCCACCCGATCGTCGTCGAGAGGCCTTTGTCGTGGATCGTGTAGGTCATCGGCGCACCGGTGCGCGCGCGCTTCTCGCCCTGTTCGACGTCGAACGCCCGCCACTCGGGCCCCTGGTCGATCATCTGGTCGGTCAGGACGAGGCCGCACTCCTCGCAGATGAGCTCGCCTCGCTCGTAGTCGAACGACAGGTGGCCCGAATTGCACTCGGGGCATCTAGTGACTTCTTCGGCTTCTTCGATCTTCTTGGTTGGCATGGTCTCCCTCAGCAACGAACACGTCGACTCCGATCATGGACAGCGAGGCAGCTCCGGTGGGCCGTACGGCCGCAAAGGGCTCGCGGACCGGTCCGAATACCTTGACCACCCGGCCCAGCGGTCGGTTTCGTTTGTCCCGCACGTCGGCGCCTCGCGAGGGGGCGAACTCGGATCGGACGAGGACCGTCCCGTCGTGGGCGATGTTCTCGACCACGCCGAGTCGCCTCATGCCCCCTCTGATACGGCCGCTGGCAATGCGTGCCTACTATTTAACGAGAGCGGAATTTATTTGTACCGGTACCGGCGCCGGAGCCCGTCGAAACGATCCAATTTCGGGCCGTCCCGACGCGAGGTCGACCGTTCGCCGAATTAACCTTGTTTAAGGTTGAATCTCGCCGCGCGGTCGGAGCGTTCGCACGGCCCTGCACCTGCCGTCGGGGTCCGTTGTGATTGCTCCCCGAACCTATTAACCGCGCGCCTCCGATGCCGCGACGGGGAGAGCGTGAAACTCGTCCCGTTCGAAATGGAGCGATGGCAATCGACCTGGGAGAACTCCGTCGATTTCAACCTGTCGGAGAGCGGGGTCCAACCCATTCCGCTGCGCGAGTTGCTCGGAGACGAAGCGGCGACCGAGCGGTTCCTCGACTACCCCCTAGCGTACTCGCAAGGGAACGGCACACCCGAGCTCCGAGCGAAGATCGCGGCGATGTACCGCGACGCCAGCCCGAGCCACGTCCTCGTGACGAACGGTTCGTCCGAGGCGAACCTCGTCGCGGCGTGGCACCTCGTCGAACCGGGGGACGAAGTCGTCGTGATGCTGCCGAACTACATGGAGAATTGGGGCCTCGTGCAGATGTTCGGCGGGAGCGTCAAGCCGCTCCGCCTCCAGGAAGGCCGGAAATGGCAGTTCGATCCGGACGAACTGGGTTCCCTCGTGACGTCCAAGACGAAGGCCATCGCGATCTGCAATCCGAACAATCCGACCGGCGCGGTCATGGGCGAGGCGCAGCGGAAGGCGGTCTTGGACGCGGCCCAGGACCGCGGGGCATGGCTGCTCTCCGATGAAGTGTACATCGGCGCGGAGCGGGAGGGGCCGCGGACGGAGAGCGTGTGGGGCGAATATGAACGAACGTTGATCGTGAACGGCTTGAGCAAGGCGTACGCCCTCCCCGGTCTGCGGATTGGATGGATCGTCGGGCCGCCGGAGACGGTTGCGACGCTCTGGGCCCATCACGACTACACGACGCTCGCGCCCACGTACTTGTCGGACCGCCTCGGGCAGATCGCCCTGGCGCCGAAGCGCCGGGAGGAAATCCTCGCCCGCACGCGTTCGATCCTTCAGCGGAACTACGGGATCCTGGCGGACTGGATCCGGGACCATGGCTCTCTGTTCTCGCACATCCCTCCGACCGCGGGCGCAATCTGCTTCCTGCGGTACGCCCTGCGGATCAACTCTACGGAACTCGCGTGGCGCCTGCTGAAAGAGAAATCGACCCTCATCGTGCCGGGCGATCACTTCGGGATGGACGGCTTCATCCGCATCGGGATGGGGGACGCACAAGCCTACCTGACGCAAGGCCTCGAGCGGATCGACGCCTTGCTCCGCGAGATCCGGACCGAGAAAGGGAAGTCGTGATGGACGTCCTGCTCCTCTCGGAACATGAAATCCGGGAACTGATCGGGCCGGCCGAAGCGCTCCCCGCGGTGCGCGACGCGTTCGTCCGCTTGGCGAGGGGCGAGGCGATCCTCCCCGGCGTCATCCACCTCGACGTCCCGAACTCCGGGGCCGAGGTCCACGTGAAGGGCGCGCACCTTCGGGGCTCGCAGTTCTTCACGATCAAGGTCGCCTCCGGGTCGTACGCCAATCCGGAGCGCGGCCTCCCGGTCGGCAGCGGCATCGTCCTCGTCTTCGATTCGACGACCGGCTTCGCCAGGGCCGTCCTCTTCGACAACGGCTACCTCACGGATCTGCGGACGGGCGCCGCGGGCGCGTTGGCGGCGGACCTCCTCGCGCGCCGCGAAATCGATCGAGTCGGCATCATCGGAGTCGGGACCCAGGCTCGCTATCAGTTCGCCGCCCTCCTCGGGGTGCGCAGGCCGGAGCGGGTGATCGCGTTCGGTCGATCCGAAGCGAAGGCAACGCGTTTTGCACAGGAGATGGAGAAGCTCCATGGCATCCGGGTGCTCCCGGCGAAGACGGTCGAGCAGGCGGTTCGCGGCTCGGATGTCGTGATCACGGTGACGCCATCTCGGGAGCCGCTCGTCCGAGCCGAATGGGTCGCGCCCGGGACCCACATCACGGCCGTCGGCGCCGACGGTCCGGACAAGCAAGAGCTGGATGTCGGAGTGCTGAAGAACGCCGACAAGGTCGTCGCGGACCGACTCGACCAATGCATCCGGTTCGGAGAGATTCATCACGCCATCGAGGCCGGGGTCCTCCGCGCCGATGATGTCTACGCCGAGCTCGGCGAGATCGCCGCCGGGCTGAAGCGAGGCCGGACTTCGGACCAGGAAATCACCGTCGCGGACCTGACCGGCGTGGGCGTCCAGGATGCCGCGGTCGCGGAACTCGTGGTCGCCGCTGCCCTTCGGCGCGGGGCGGGGAAAGGGCTCGACTTCTGAAGGCGGGACGAATGCGGCATCGGATCGTCCTCGTGGGTTTCGGGAACGTGGGGCGGGAATTCGCCCGACTTCTCCTCGAGCACCGGTCCGAGTTGACCCGGGAGTTCGGGCTCGATGCCTCGATCGTGGCGATCCTGACCGCGCGGCACGGGTCCGTCGAGAACCCGGCCGGGATCGATGTGCGGAAGGCGCTGCGGCTGGCCGATGCGGGCGTCTCCCTGGAATCGTGCGGCCGCGGGATTCCGGACCGCTCTCCCGAATACATTCGTCGGGCTCGAGCGGATGTGGTCGTCGAGCTCACCCCGTTGCGGATCGCTCCCCGCCAGGTCGCCTTCGATCACGTCCTCGCGGCGCTTCGGACCGGCAAGCACGTGATCACCGCGAACAAAGGACCGGTCGTCTACCACTATCGGCAGCTGCGCGAGCTCGCACGCAGGAATCGCCTTGGATTCCGGTACGAAGGGACCGTGATGGACGGGGCGCCGGTCTTCAACTTGTTCCAAGAGGCGCTCCGCGGCGCGCGGGTCGAATCCTTCGAGGGCATCCTGAACAGCACGACGAACCTCGTGCTCTCGGAGATTGAAGCCGGCCACACCTATGCGGACGGCGTCGAGGCGGCGCGACGGATCGGGTTCCTCGAGACGGACCCGTCAATGGACCTCGACGGATGGGATGCGACTGTCAAAGCCTGTCTCCTGGCGAATGTGCTGATGGGGGGCCGCGTCCGGCCCGAACGCGTCCCTCGACAGGGAGTCTCCACTCTGGCCGCGGAAGCGGTTCGGGACGCCCTGCCGGAGGGGAAGCGCGTGAAGCAAATCGCGCGCGGATGGCGCGATGGACGCACAGCGAAAGCGTCCGTATCGATCGAGGCGATCGGTTCGGACCATCCGCTGTTCTCGGTGAACGGCACTTCGAGCTCGCTCCTCGTCCGGACGAACATGCTGAAAGAATTCCAGATCATTGAGCGCGATCCGGCCTTGCGCCAGACCGCGTTCGCCGTCTACTCGGACTTGATTGCGATCCACGAAGGTCGATTGTCTCCGTGAGCACGCTTATATCGCGCGGACCGGATGGGCCGCCGATGCGGGTCGTCCTCGGAGGGACGTTCGACATCCTGCACAAGGGCCACGAGGCGCTGTTGCGCGCCGCGTTCGAGGGCCGGCCCGAGCAGGTGTTGATCGGCCTGACGACGGACCGGTTCGCCCGCGAGTCGCGGACGCGCGTGAATTCGTACGCGGTCCGGGAGCGGAACCTGAAGCGGTTCCTCGCGGCTCGGAAATGGCGTCCCGCGCGAATCGAACCGATCGACGATGCGTACGGCCCCGCGGACGACCTCCCCGACCTCGACGTGATCGTCGTCTCAGCGGAGCGTTACCCGGTGGCGGTCGCATTGAACGAAGCGAGGGCCGCGAAAGGCCTGCGCCCCCTCGAGATCCGCGCGGTTCCGATGGTCCTTGCACAGGACGGTCTGCCGATCGCCTCCCGTCGAATTCGGTCCGGGGTGATCGACCGCGACGGCCGGCGGCTGACCCCGCTCCGCGTCGGAGTCGGGACCCACAACCCGGTCAAGGTCCGCGCGGTGCGACTCGTGATGGCGTCGCTCTCTCTCCGGGCCCGGGTGCGGGGCGTGCGCGTCCGGACCGAGGTCCCGGAGCAGCCGTTTGGCGACGAGGCCCTCCAAGGGGCCATGAACCGGGCGAAAGCCGCGATCGGCACAGGCGATTTCGGGGTCGGGATCGAGGCCGGGCTGGTGTGGTCCTCGCTGATCTCGGACTACTTCGACGTGCAATACGCGGCGATCGTCGACCGCGCGGGCCAGATCACGGTCGGCCACGGACCCGGATTCACGTATCCACCGCGTGTGCTCGACAGCGTGAAGGCCGGGAGGTCGGTCGGTGATGCGATGGCGCGGCTGACTGGCATCCGCGACATCGCCTCGAAGGAAGGCGCAATCGGGTACCTGACCGAGCGTCGGCTCGATCGGGAGGCACTCACGGAGTCCGCCGTGCTGATGGCGATGGTCCCGCGGATTCGGCGGGATCTGTACACGCGCGGCACCCCGCACCGCTAAGCCATGTACATCGGCTGGACGGCGCAGCGGCCGCACCAGATTGCGTTGAAGACGACGATGTTGTCGGCGCGGCCCTCCGCGGCCCACCCGCTGACGAATCGGTTCGCCCTCGTGTGATCCGGGCACACCCCGGCACCGCAGAACCGGCAAATCGCGCGTGCGTTCTTCTCGCAATAATAGCAGATCATGACCTCGGTATGCGGGCCCGTGCGGAATAGGTTTCCGACCGCGCAAACTTTTTAGTCGCGCCACCGTTCGGTGCATGAGGCTTCTTCTCCATGCCGGCCAAGATTGCGATTAACGGATACGGGACAATCGGGAAGCGCGTCGCCGACGCGGTCGCCGCCCAGGACGACATGCGCCTCGCCGGCGTCGCGAAGACGAAGCCCGATTTCGAGGCGAAGCTGGCCGTGCGGAAAGGGTACGCGGTGTACGCCGCGAACAAAGACTCGCTGGCGAAGTTCGAGAAGGCCGGCGTCAAAGCCGCGGGGATCCTCGACGACCTCGTCCGAGAAGCGGATCTCGTCGTCGATTGCACGCCGGAGGACAGCGGCTACAAGCCCCTCTACGAAAAGGCGGGCGTGAAGGCAATCTGGCAAGGCGGCGAGGAGCACTC
>DATMDM010000114.1:0-11559 GCA_035557795.1 Thermoplasmata archaeon
GGCTGTTCGCGGTCCGCCGACGGAGGCCGCCCACGCGAGCGATGCCGCCTTCGCCCCCGCAGATGCCGCCGCAGGAGCCGATGGGTCCCGAGGGCCCGCCTCCGCTGTGAATCGCGGCGCCAAGTCTAAGGTCGCAAAGGACCCTGCCCCGCTGGTTGCTGCCCGAGATTACACGAATCGGGGATAGCCGGTCACGTTCCGGTGTAATTGTACACGCCGCGGCCCGACTTCCTGCCGAGCCGCCCCGCGCGGACGTACTTCCGGAGGAGGGTCGACGGACGGAACTTTGGGTCTCCGGTCTCCCGGAACAGTACTTCCATCACGTCGAGCCCGATGTCCAGACCGGTGTAGTCCGCGAGTTCGAACGGCCCCATCGGCATGTTCGTGCCGAGCTTCATCGCCTTGTCGATATCCTCTGGGCTCGCGACGCCCTCCTGGAGGAGGTTGAACGCCTCGTTCATCATCGGCACGAGAAGTCGATTCACGACGAAGCCGGGAGACTCCCTCACCTCGACGGCCTCCTTCCCGAGCTTCATACAGACCTCCTTGATCAGCCGCACCGTGTCGTCGGAGGTCTCCGAGCCGCGGATCACCTCCACGAGTTTCATGACGGGTGCCGGGTTGAAGAAGTGCATGCCGACGATGCGGTCCGCTCGCTTCGTGGCGTTCGCCATTTCCGTGATGCTCAACGAGGATGTGTTCGAGGCGAACACGACCGAGGGAGGGCAGATCCGGTCCAGCTCCGAGTAGAGTTCCTTCTTGATCTCCAACTTCTCGAAGACCGCTTCGACCACGAGCTGCGCGCCATCGACCGCCTCCCTCAGCGGCACGACCCCATGAATCTTCGAGAGGATTCCATCGACTTCCGCTTGGGTCATCTTGCCCCTCTCCACCCGTTTCTGGAGAGGTTCCCGAATGCGGCGGAATCCCCCGTCCACGAAGCGCTGTTCGATGTCCCGCATCGTCACCTGGAATCCGGCCGCGGCACACGCCTGGGCGATCCCCGCCCCCATGGTGCCCGCGCCGATCACGGCGATCTTCTTGATGTCACTCAACTGCATGGATTCCCTCGGTTCGCGCGATATGGTCGCGAGGGCGAAAGACCTTGCGCCGTTTGACGAACCGCGATCGAGGAATCCGCGCCATAGGGGTTAGATAGACGCGGCCCGGTCCGGAGCCGATGCGGGGAGGCCCGTACGCGGCAATTGCCCTCGCCGTCGTCTCGGTCTCCTTCGCTTCGATCTTCATCACTTGGTCGAATTCACCTCCCGTCACGATCGCCCTCTATCGCCTCGCGATCGCCACGGGAATCATCGGGGCGACGATTCTCCTGCGTGGCAGTGTGTTCCGTAAGCCGAATACGCTCCTGGGAATCTCGCGGCGAGACGCCGTCGTCATGGGACTCATCGGCGCCATCCTGGCGACCCACTTCGCCCTCTGGATCTCCTCCCTCAAGGTCGAAGGTGAGTCGATCGCTTCGTCGGTCGTCCTTGTGACGTCCCATCCCCTTCTGGTCGGCCTCCTGTCGCATTACGTTCTTCGCGAACGCCTGAACCGATGGATGGCCGTCGGAATCGTCCTCGGCTTCGCGGGCGTCGTATCAATCGCCCTCGCCGATTACGGCTTCGCAGGCAGCCTCCTGTACGCGGACATCTTGGCCTTCAGCGGCGGAGTGATGGCGGGGTTCTATTTCCTCCTCGGCCGGCGGGTGCGCCAGCGAGTCGCCTTGCTCGATTACGCGTTCGTCGTCTATGCGAGTGCGACGGCGGTCCTCTTCCTGTACGCGGTCGCTCTGGGATCGAGCCTCGCCCCGGTGGGGGACCTCCCGCGAGAACTGCTCCTGTTCGCCGCCTTGGCGATCATCCCGCAGATCGGCGGGCACACCTTGTACAACTGGGCCTTGCGGTGGGTGACGGCGCCCGTGGTGAGCCTCAGCCTCGTCGGAGAGCCTGTGGGCTCGAGTCTCCTCGCCTGGATCCTCCTGTCCCAGGTGCCGACGGTCGGCGTGGCCATCGGCGCGGGCCTCGCCCTCGTCGGCATCTACCTGACCGCCTACGGACAGAGCAGTCACGCCCCAGAAATCCTGACGACGCGGGACGTGGAGTGAGCCCGGTCGCGAACGCCGCCATACCTCTACTTAGAGGTATATTCCGGAAGATGTGTGCCCAGGGTGCGGCAGCCCCGCGCGAGCTAGAGATTGTCCGGGCCTCGACCCTTCCGTTCGAATTGCTTTGCGTAGAGGTCCTTCAGGCGCTCGTACGAGTCGACGTCCCCCGGCCCTTTGTCATCTCGAATCCGGACGATCCGGGCGAACCGAAGAGCAAACCCGCTCGGGTAGTGCGGGCTCCGTTGGATCTCGTTGTACGCGACCTCGACCACCGTCTCCGGGCGGACATGGAATCCCCATCGCTCCTCTGAGGTCGCCAGGCCGCGCAACCGCTCCGTCATCGCCTTGAACTCCTCGTCCGTAAGCCCCTTGAACGTCTTCCCGATCATCTGGAACGCACCGCCCTTGTCGTCGCGCACCGCGAGCCAATAGTTCGACAGCCAGCCTTCTCGACGGCCGCTCCCCCACTCCGCCGCGGTAATCACGAGGTCCAAGTGGTCCGCGGGTTTGATCTTGAACCACTTCTTCCCTCGTTTTCCGACGGAGTACGTGGACTCCAGCTGCTTCGCCATGAGGCCTTCGTGCCCGGCGACGAGCGCCTCCTGGAGGAACGCCTCGATCTCCTCCTTGCGCTGCGCGATTCGACGGGCCGTGAGCAGGTCCGGCGGCACGAGCCGTTCGAGGATCCCCCAGCGCACGCGGTACGGCTCATCGATCAGCGTCCTTCCATCGAGGTGGAGGACGTCGAACAGGTACAGTTTCAGTGGAATCTCTTCCTGGGCCGATTCGATGCCGTGCACGCGCCGGAAGCGGCGCATGAGATCCTGAAACGGAAGCGGCTTGCCCTCCCGGTCCACGGCGACGACCTCGCCCTCGAGCAGGAACTCGGAAGCGGGCAATGCCTTCGCAATCGTGACGATCTCGGGAAGGCTGGACGTGACATCGCTCAGCCGCCGACTGAAGATCTTCACCACATCGCCCTTCCGGTGGATCTGGATCCGCGCGCCATCGAGCTTGTACTCGATCGCCGTCATGCCCCCGTGCACGGCGAGCACCTCGTCGAGGTCTTCCGCCATCTCCGCGAGCATCGGTTTCATCGGAGCGAGGAGGCGCAAGCCTCGAGAGCGCAACCCTTCCGCGCCTTCGAAGAGCGCGATCTCCGCAATCATCCCGAGGTCCCCGAGGAACATGTGGGCCGTCCGCACGGTGTCCAGGTCCGCGCCCGACGCGTCCGCAATGCCCTCGAGCATCACGCCCTCGTTCACGCCGATCCGCATTTCGCCGAACACGTTCTTCAAGAGCACGTCTCGTTCGCCTTCCGACGCCCGGCCGAGGAGGGACTCCAGCAGCCGACGACGCACCCTCGTCGAGTCCGGCCCGTGCGCCTCCGCGATCTGCGCGAACGTCCGCGAGGCTTCCAGGATGCTCAACGATCGTGGGATGAGGCTGGCTTGCTTCGTCCTTCCCAGGGCCTTCTTGAGCGTCGCCCATCCGACGTTCAGGGCGCGCGCGTCCGACTCCGCGAAGATGCGGCCGACGATTAGGTGGACCGCGGGCGCGACCTCATCCCTCCGAAGGGATCGCAGGAATGCCGCGAGCAGCGCGCGCTTCTCGAGGCGCTTCGTCGTGGCCTCGAGCTGTTGCGTCAGCTCCGCGAGTCGCGCAAAGGAGGTATCGTCCGCGGTCGTCGGCGTCACGGCGAATCCGGACCATCCGACGCGGCGGGTTTCAAGGTTTCGCCGCCGGCCTTCGCCTCCGTCGGCCCGCGGAGGATGTAGAACGCGATCAGAGAGCCGACCATGAGGGCGCCGCCGAGGACTTGGACAGGGCTCAGGGTGTCCGTCGGGAACACGTAGAGGGCGACGAGAATCCCCCACAGGGCGGAGGACGGGAGGACGGCACCCGTGCGCATCGCTCCGATGGTCCGAAATGCGTAGAAGAAAAGGACGGAGAAGATTCCCACCGCGCTGAGAGAGAGGAGGACCAGCGCCGGAAGGACATCGAGAGGGACCCCGAGTGAGGTGCCAGTGACGGCGACGATCCCGGCGAACACGGCGGCGCCGATCAGAAGCTGAATCTCCAGGAGGGTTACGATCGGGATTCGGCGCAGGAGGACGGTACTCATCGTGTTGCTCGCGCCCCAGCATGCCGCGGCGGTGACCAGCATGACATTGCCCACCAGGAACTCCAGGAACCGTACGTCCCCGAATCGGAGTTGCGTCGTCACGAGAAATGCACCGACTGCGATGCCCGCCAGGGCGACGTACTCACGCCGAGTCGCCCGTTCCCGGAGGAAGGCGTAGGCGAGGAGCATCGTGAAGAGAGATTCGCTGTTCGATAGCAGCACGGAGTTCGAGGCGGTCGTCCGTTCGAGACCGTAAAAATAGATCAACGGTCCGATGACCGCTCCCACGACGCCGGACACGACGATGAGTTTCCAATCGGCGCGATGAATCCGAACACGCCGCACGAACGGCAGGAGCGCCGCCCCCGGAATCACCTGGATCAGAAACGCGATCGCCAAGGGAGAGACCGCGTTCAAGACGAGTTTCGAAAGCGTGGGCCAGATCCCGAAGAGGACGGCCGCGACGATGATCGCGAGGTAGGCACGTGTCCTCTGCGGGAGGACCAAGAATCACCGCACCGAAAACGGTGCGAACGATTTAGAGATTCCTCAGGTCGGAAGGCTTAAGGCCGCACCTGGCGTTTTGTTTTCCCCGGGCCTCAGGGGGTGCGAGGTACACCGTGGTCGATGCGCTCCGCGTGATTCGGGACGACGGCTCGACGGACCCCCGTCTCGACCCGAAGTTCTCGGAGGACCAGGCGGTCGCGATGTACCGCTGGATGAGCCTCCAACGGATCCTCGACAACCGCATGCTCGCCCTGCAGCGACAAGGTCGAATCGGCTTCTATGGTCCCTCACTTGGCCAAGAGGCCGCGATCGTCGGCGCGGCGATGGCGATGGGCCCCGAGGATTGGATTGTCCCGCAGTACCGCGAACCCGGCGCGGCACTCCTCCGCGGCATGCCGCTGAAAGAATTGCTCTGCCAGCTGATGGGGAACGCCGAAGATCCCGTGAAAGGGCATCAGATGCCTTGCCACTACGTCTACCGCAAGGGAAACTATCTCTCGATCTCGTCCCCGGTCGGCACGCAGCTGCCTCATGCGGTCGGGATTGGATGGGCCATGAAGCTCCGCCGCGAAAAGAAAGCAGTCCTCGTCTTCTTCGGGGACGGCGCGACGAGCACCGGGGACTTCCATGCGGCGATGAACTTTGCCGGCGTGTTCAAGACGCCGACCGTCTTCCTCTGCAACAACAATCAGTGGGCGATCTCGGTCCCCGTTTCGAAGCAGACGGCGTCGGCGACCCTCGCGGAGAAATCGAACGCGTACGGATTCGACGGGATCCGCGTGGATGGGATGGACGCCCTCGCGGTCTACCGGGCCACGCGGGATGCCACGCGAAATGCCCGGGAGGGACTCGGCCCCACGCTGATCGAGGCGGTCACCTACCGCATCGGTCCTCACTCCTCGAGCGACGATCCCTCCCGGTACCGCGATGAGGCAGAAGTCGTCAAGTGGCAGGCCCGCGACCCGCTCCCGCGTTTCCGCAAGTACCTCGAGCACGCCGGATGGTGGGACGAGGGGCGAGAGGCCCGGCTCGAGCAAGAGATCGGAGACGAGATCACCCGCGCCGTGCAGGAGGCCGAACGGATCCCGCCGCCCGCGATCGAGACGATCTTCGCCGACGTGTACGCCGAAATGCCGCCCCACCTCCGCGAAGAGATGGACGCCTTCCTGGGGCTTCCTCAGAGGTGATCCGATGGCGAAGAAAGGGTCGGCCGCTCCTGCCCCCCCTCCGTCCTCCTCGTCCGGCGTGCAACGCGCCCATGAGCTCTTCAAGCAGGGCCGGGCGAAGGAAGCCCTCGCGCTCCTTCGTCCGCTGTTGCAGCGCAAAAGCGACGTCGATCCGAACGTCTGCGCCCTCGCCGCCGCGTGCCTCGGGGCGGAAGGCGATTACATGGAGGCGGCACGCATCGACCGCTTGCTGAGTGACGCCCAGCCGAACAACCCACAGGCGTGGCACAGCCTCGGGTATGACTTGTTCCATGCGGGAGATCTGGAGGGCGCGGCGGAAGCGTTCTCCCGGGCGTTGAAGCTCGAGCCGACGCGGGCGAGTGCGCATTTCAACCTTGCGCGAATCGCGGCGCGCCTCGGCGACAAGTCCAAGGTCATCGAGCACTTCGCCAGAGCCGTGGAACTTCAGCCGGACTACCAGGATCGCCTCGACGAGGATCCCGACTTGCTGCCGTTCAAAGACGACCCGGAGATGCTCGAACGCCTCCCGGGCGTCAAGGTCGGCGAGGACCCGTACCAGGAGTACTACGCGACGAGGTCGTGACGATGCCCGCGATGACGATGGTCCAAGCGATCAACAATGCGCTGCGCGAAGAGATGCGCCGGGACGACCGGGTGATTGTCTTAGGGGAGGACGTCGGCCGCAATGGCGGCGTGTTCCGATGCACGGAAGGCTTGCTCGACGAGTTCCCGGACCGCGTGTTCGACACGCCCCTCGCGGAAGGGGGGATCATCGGGACCGCGATCGGGATGGCGCTGTACGGGCTGCGACCCGTGCCGGAGATCCAGTTCATGGACTTCATCTACCCCGGGTTCGACCAGATCGTCTCGGAGGCGGCGAAGATGCGCTACCGATCCGGGGGGCAATTCTCCGTCCCGATGACGATCCGAACGCCCTTCGGCGGCGGCATCCGCGGCGGCCATTATCACAGCCAGTCGACCGAGGCATACTTCTGCCACACGCCCGGGCTGAAGGTCGTGGTCCCGTCGACACCGAAAGAGGCGAAGGGCCTGCTGACGTCGTCGATCCGCGATCCGGACCCGGTCCTGTTCCTCGAGCCGAAGAAACTGTACCGCTCATCCCGGGAGGAGGTGCCGGAGGGCGAGGTCACGGTGCCCCTGGGACAGGCCGCGGTCCGGAGATCGGGGAAGGACGTCAGCCTGATCGCGTACGGTTACATGGCCCAGGTCTGCCTCGACGCCGCGACGAAAGCCGCGGAGAAGGGCGTGGAGGCGGAGGTGATCGACCTGCGTACCTTGGTGCCCCTGGACGAGCCGACAGTCCTGTCGTCCGTGCAGAAGACGGGCCGCGCGGTCGTCGTGTACGAGGCGCCCCGCACCGGTGGCTACGGCGCGGAGATCAGCGCGATCCTCGCCGAGAAGGCGATCGAGTACCTGCGCGGGCCGATCGTCCGCGTCACGGGATTCGACACGCCGTTCCCGTACACGCTCGAAGACATCTACCTGCCCAACGCGGACCGCGTGCTCGCGGCCATCGACCGGGTCATGGCGTTCTGAGCCGCGCGGTCACATGCCGGCGGGCCGACGGAAGGCGCGCGAGACGCCGAGCAGGTACACGAGGATCACGCCCACGATCGCGAGCGTAAAAATGGCGGACAGACTCGGTTGCTCTCCCGCGGTCGACCGCTGGTACGCGGTGTAGCCCACGTACACCAATGTGACCAACGTCGCGAGGATGGCGAGCCCCCACGCCCATGCTCGCATTCGCAGCAGGCCCGATCCCGCCACACCAAGGACCACCCCGATGGCAAAATACAGGAGGGCGTTCAAGAGCAGCGTGGTCCCGGTCTCGCGGAACGGCAGGACGAACGCGAGGCCCACGACGAAGCTCGCGATCGAAATTAGGATCAGGATGACAGCCGCCAAGATCACGAGTCCACCAAGAATCGAAATCCCCAGCGGACGAGCCATCGCCTTACCCTCCCCAAATCAGAGAAAGGAGGAGCAGGCCGGGAATCTTTCCGGCGCGGAGCGCCGGGCACAAATCACGCCCACCGGTCTGTGCCACTCCTCCACGACCCTACTCCTCCCCATGGAGGACATCGGCCGGAGGCCATAAAATGATTCGCATCTGCTGCGACGTCCCTCGTCGCCGAAGAGGCAAAATGTTAAGGTGACCGCGGGGCTTGCGACGAAGGCAGCGCGAGAGGAGACGATGGCCCGCGAGTTCAAGCTCCCCGACATCGGGGAGGGCGTCCACGAAGGCGAGGTCGTCAAGTGGTTCGTGAAAGAGGGGGACGCCGTCAAGGAAAACGACCCGGTCGTCGAGGTCATGACGGATAAGGTGACCGTCCAGATCCCATCGCCCGTCACCGGAAAGATCCTTCAGCTCCGCGCGAAAGAGGGCGAAGTCGTGAAGGTCGGCAGCACCCTCGTCGTGTTCGGGGAGGCGGGCGAGGCCGTCCCGATCCGGCCCGAAACCGCCAAACCAATCGCCCCGCCCCCGGCGCCGGCCAGGACGGAGGCGCCACCCGCGCCCAGTCCAACCGGAGACATCCTCGCGGCGCCCGCGGTCCGTCGCCTCGCGAAGGAACTCAACGTGAATCTCGCGGCGGTCCGAGGGAGCGGTCCGCAAGGCCGCCTCAGCGAGGATGACGTCCGCAAGGCCGCGCACGGCCCCGCGAGGACGACCGTCGTCGCACCTCCGCCAGCGGCAACTGCCGCTCCGAGCGGCAGCGAGCAACGGATCCCAATCCATGGGCTCAGGAAGCGCATCTTCGAGAAGATGGCGAAGTCGAACGTCACGGCGGCCCACTTCACGTACGTCGAGGAGGTCGACATGACACAGCTCGTCCACCTGCGCGATCACTTGAAACCGACCGCGGACCGCAAGGGAGTCAAGCTGACCTTCCTGCCCTTTTTCGTCAAGGCGATCCTCGCGGCGCTCGTGGAATTCCCGACCCTGAACGCCTCCGTCGACGACGAGCGAGGAGAGATCGTGGTCAAGGGATACTACAACATCGGAATCGCGACCGCCACGGACGAAGGCCTCACGGTCACGGTCGTGCACGACGCCGACAAGAAGGGCTTGTGGGACCTCGCGAAGGAAATCGAGCGGCTTGCCGCTGCAGCACGCGACAAGAAACTCTCCCTCCAAGACGTCCAAGGCTCCACCTTCACCATCACATCGCTCGGCAAGGAAGGGGGCATCTTCGCGACACCGATCATCAACTGGCCCGAGGTCGCCATCCTGGGCATCCACAAGATCGAGAAGCGTCCCGTCGTGCGGGACGACCAGATTGCGATTCGAGAGATGATGTACATGTCGTGCTCGTTCGACCATCGCGTGGTCGACGGCCATGTGGGCGCGGCGTTTGTCCAGGCGGTCCGCAACTACCTCGAGCATCCCGCGACCATCTTCGTGGAAACCGGCTAACCTCTCTCGCCGAGGGTGCCCGCGAAGCCACGGTTCGCAAAGGGATTAAGAGAGCGGAGACGTTCGGTCGGTCCGTGGACCGGCACGTCGACCTCGTCGTCATCGGCGCGGGGCCCGGCGGGTATCCGGCCGCCATCCGCGCGGCGCAACTCGGGAAGCGGGTCCTCCTCGTGGAACGGGACCGGCTCGGCGGCGAATGCCTGAACTATGGATGCATCCCGAGCAAGGCGCTGATCCACACCGGGAACTTGATCCACGCGATCGAGCGGGCGGGTGAACGCGGCATCGAGACCGGACCGGTCAAAGTCGACTTGGTCAAGCTGCAACAATGGAAGACGTCCGTCGTCCAGCGACTCGTGAACGGAGTCGGCCAGTTGTGCAAAGGCAACCGCGTCGACGTGCTCTCGGGCCACGCGTCCTTCATGGGACCGAACGACCTCGAAATCCGAAAAGCGGACGGCTCCGACTGGGTGACGTTCACCGACGCGATCATCGCGACCGGGGGACGGCCGTCCGACCTGCCGACGTTTCGCTTCGACGGCAAGAGGGTCATCAGCACGAAAGAGGCCCTCGAACTCCCGCGCGTCCCCCAGAACTTCGCGATCATCGGGGGCGGGGTGTCGGGCCTGGAGATCGGGATGTTTTACGCGAAGCTCGGGAGCCGGGTCGTCGTCATCGAGATCATGGAACAGCTCCTCCCCGGGACGGACCCGGAGGCCGTCCGCGTCGTCGCGCGGAACCTGCAGAAGCTCGGCGTGGAGGTCCACGTCAAGTCCCAAGCGCGGGGCTGGCGCGAGGACAAGGGCCAGACCGTGGTCGACATCGTGACGCCGGAGGGACTCATCGCGCGCCGGGCCGACATCATCCTGGTCACTGTGGGCCGGAGACCGAACACGGACGACCTCCACGCGGAAGTCGCGGGCGTCGAGTTCGGTCCGCGCGGCTACGTCAAAGTGGACCGCCAGCTCCGCACGTCGAACCCGCACGTGTACGCGATCGGAGACGTGATCGGGCCGCCGTTCCTGGCGCACAAGGCGACGAAAGAAGGTCTCACGGCCGCCGAGGTCATCGCCGGCCAGCCCGTCGAGCTGGACGTCCATGCGATGCCCGCCGCAATCTTCACAGACCCGGAGATCGCGACCGTCGGACTCCAGGAAGCCGAGGCGAATGGCCAGGGCCGCCGCACCCGGGTGGGAAGGGTGCCGTTTGCGGCGATCGGCCGCGCGCTGACGACGGGCGAGTACGACGGCTTCGTGAAACTCATCGCGGATACCGACACGAAGGTGCTCCTCGGAGCGACGATCGTCGGTCCGGATGCGAGCGACCTGATCAGCGAGCTCACCTTGGCGATCGAGATGGGGGCGACGCTCGCGGACATCGCCCTCACCGTGCATCCCCATCCCACCCTGCCCGAGGCGATCATGGAGAGCGCAGAGGCGGCCCTCGGCCAAGCGATCCACGTGCTGAACCGCTGATCCCATGCTCGCGACGACGGAAGGCGAAGCAACCCCGATCCTCATCGTCCGAGAGGCGTGGCTCCTAGATCTCGGGCGCAAGCCGTACCGGGAGGTGTGGGAGCTCCAGAAGGCCCTCGTCGATCGTCGTGCGGAGGACAAGATCCCGGACGGCCTCATCCTCGTCGAGCATGATCCGGTCGCGACCCTCGGCCGACGCGGGACGCGCGAGGACGTCTTGGATCCCGGGCTCGAGGTCTTCGAGGTCGAGCGGGGGGGCGAGGCGACCTATCATGGCCCGGGTCAGCTCGTCGGCTATCCGATCCTGAAGCTCCCCGACCGCCTCGAGGTGAAGCGCCTCGTGACGGACCTCGAGGAGGTCCTCCTTCGCACCGGCGCAGACTTCGGGATCGACGCGACGCGCGAGGGACCGGAGCGCGGCGTCTGGGTCGGCGGGAAGAAGATCGCGTCGATCGGGCTGGCGGTCCATCGCAACGTGACGTTCCATGGCTTCGCCCTCAACGTGACGACGGACCTGCGGGAGTTCCTCAAGATCCGACCGTGCGGCCACGACGGGGGTATCATGACCTCGATGGAGAAGTCCCTCGGGCACCCCGTCGACTTGGAGGACGTGAAAGCGTCCGTCATCGCCCACTTCCAGGCCGTGTTCGGGGTGACGTTTCGCCGGGTCAACCTCAGCGAGCTGTTGCCGGAACTGCCGTCCGGGCACCGGTCGCGCCGCC
>DATMDM010000115.1:0-12315 GCA_035557795.1 Thermoplasmata archaeon
CCTCTGACCCGCGTCCGGCCCCTCGCCCCCGCGGAGCGATTCATCCGCCAATCCGTCTTCGACGTCGTGGGCCGGATCATCGACTTCCGAATGATGACGGACCTCTCGGCAACGGTGTCGCTCAACGGAATTTCGACTCCGTCCTCGTTCGATTCCGGGACGGGACTTGTGGTGGCACACGTCGGTCCGCTCGCGGAGGGAGACTACCTGACCGAGATCCGTGCCTTCCGCGGGACTGTAGTCGCGATTGCTGTCTGGACGTTCACCGTGGACACGACCCCTCCGGACCTCCATGTGGACGCCGTTCCGAGCGTGGTCGAATCGGATGTCCTCAACGTCTCCGGGACGGTCATCGACCCCCACGTATCCTGGGTGCGCGTGGGATCCATCTACGCAGCCGTCGCGCCGGATGGTCGCTTTGTCCTGACCGTTCCGCTGCTGACCGGGACGAACACGATCGAGGTGGAGGCGGTGGACCAAGCGGGGAACGTCGCTCGAGCGGTCGTGACGACCGAGTTTCGGCCTCCCATCCGATGGTTCACCCATGCAACCGGTCATTTCCGGATCCAGATCCCGTTCCGTTGGAGCGCCGCGGGGAACGTGACCCAGGGGGGAACGAGATTTGATGTCCTCCTGTCGCGCACCAACCCCGCGCTCATCGTGGGAGTGTCGAGCGACACGCTCGCCACCGTCGGCGACTCTCGACCGGGCCGAATCCTCGATGGCATCATCGCCCAGGCCTCCTCGACCGCCGGGGTCATCGTGTTCGAGCCCGTCGCCGATACCGTCGTCGACGAGCATCCCGCGGCTCGAGCCGTGATCGCCGTCACCGTCGTCGGCAGCCCGCAAGTGTTCGAAATCGTGACCGTCGTCGTCGGAGCCGAATGGGGGCGGTACTGGGTCATCATCGGAGCGGCAACCGTCCAAGTCTTCGACTCCTCTCGGGGGCAAATCGAGGCCGCCATGGCGACGTTCGACGTCCTCGAGGCAACGGGGAGCCCGCCCGTTAGCAACTTTTTCCAGGCATACCAAGGATGGCTTCTCCTCGCGGCGATCGGAGCGACGGTAGCCGAAGCAGCAATCCTCGGCTTCCTGATGCTCCGCACATCCCGTCGAAAGCCGTAGGGCCAAGCCTATTTCCGACGGAAGGCCCATCCGCGCCGCCGTGCGGAACCCGGCCATCGTCTTGAACCTCAAGACGTACCCCGAGATCCTGGGGAAGAGGGGCTGGGAGCTCGCGAAGCGTTTTGCGGCCGTCGCGGACGACACGGGGGCATCGATCGTCCTCGTGCCGCCGACGTCCGATCTCGCGCACATCGCAAAGCTCGTCCATCTCCCGGTGTTCAGCCAGCACGTCGACGCGGTCGAGCCGGGGCCGACAACCGGGTGGATTCCACCCGAGGCTCTCCTCGAGGCAGGCGCCGCCGGGACGCTAATCAACCACAGCGAACGCAAGGTCGCATGGGAAGAGATGGCGAAGAGCATCCCGCGGTGCCAGAAGATCGGCCTCGAGGTGATCGCGTGCGCGGACGACCTCGTCGAGGCGGAGACGCTCGCAAAGTTGTCGCCGGAGTACATCGCGATCGAGCCGCCCGAGCTGATCGGAGGGGACGTCAGCGTGACGACCGCAAAGCCGGAGGTCATCACGAGGGCCGTCGATCGCGTTCGCGCCGCGAATCCGAACGTCAACGTGCTCTGCGGCGCGGGCGTGAAAGCCCGCAAAGACGTCGCGAAGGCATTGGAACTCGGCACCGTCGGCGTCCTCCTCTCGTCCGGCGTGGTGAAGGCAAAGGATCCCGAGAAAGCGCTGCGGGATCTTGTGAAAGGTCTTCGCTGATTCGTTGCGCTGGGACGTAGCGTGCCTGTAGGCCGCCCCCTTATGGACCGCGGGCTTGGTCCACCGACTCGTGCGTGCCCGGGGACGTGCGCGAGTGGTCTTGCTCGCGGCGCTCGTCCTGGCATCCTCCCCCCTCTGGGCGGAGAGCGAGGCCGAACCCCTCCTCCCTCTTTCGCGACCTGCCTCCGCCCCTTTTTCCCAGGCCTCGCTACCGGATGCGCTCCTCGTCCGCGTCTACGCGAATTCCGCGCGTGACGACGAATTCGTCGAGATCGGGAATCCAAGTCCGCAGTTGCTGGACCTGACCGGATGGACACTCACGGACGGGGAAGGGACCTCAACATTCCCGCTTGACTCGATCTTGCCGGCGGGAGGTCGCCTCCTCGTCACGCGAAATGCGACCAGTTATTCGGAAGACACTCTCGAGGCCGCCGATTTCACCCTCGGAGCGGGCGACGTGCGTCAGATGGAAGGAGACGTTCTGCGGCTCGCCGATTCCGGGGACGAGGTCCTCCTGGTCGACCGAATTGGGACGGTCGTGGACGCGTACGTTTGGGGAGACTCGTCGTACGCAGGCGCGGGATGGACCGGTCGCGCGGCCGAGCGGATGGGCCGGGGGGAAGTTGCCGTTCGTGCCCCGGACGGCAGCGGAGGTTGGATCGATCGGGACAGCGCAGACGACTGGGAGGGCCTCCGGCACCACCGACTGGGTCAGTCCGCCTTCGACCCGGGCCCGATGGAACTCCGAGGTGCCTCGACCGCTGTGCTATCCCCGGATGCGGGCGATATCCCCCTCCTGAGGTTGCTCGGTTCCGCTCGCGCGACGATCGAGGTCGGCGTGTACACGTTCCAGAGCGAACGGATCGGGTCCGTCCTCTCGGCGGCGGCCGAACGAGGTGTACTGGTGCGGGTCCTCCTGGACGGCTCGCCTGTCGGAGGCGTCGAAGATGATGAGCACCGCGTCTTGGGCGGTCTGTTGGCCGCCGGGGTCGAGGTCCGATGGCTCGTAGGCGCTCCCGATGTCGTGAAACGGTATCGCTACCTCCATGCGAAGTACGCGATCGTCGACGGGCGAGTGTCGTGGATCGGCTCGGAGAACTTCGGAAATGCGGGCTTCCCTGCCGATCGGGAAGGCAACCGCGGCTGGTCGGTGATCGTGGACGATCCGAATCTGGCGGACATTCTCCGAAACGTCTTCGAAGCGGACTTCGATCCGCGACGACCAGATTCGATTCCGGCACACGAAGCGGTGATGCAGCCGTTGCCCTCGCCTCCGCCCCTCGTCCCGTGGTCCTCTCCCCCCGCGTCCGCGCCACGCGCTGCGCGGATCGTCCTCGCCCCAGACACGTCACTCGACGTCGGAGGAATCCTCGGCCTCTTCGACTCAGCGCAAGCACGACTTTCGATCGACGCGTTCTATCTCGACGAAATGTGGCGTGCCACACCAAATCCATTCCTCGAAGCCGCGTTCGGAGCCGCGCGTCGTGGGGTCTCCGTGCGAATCCTCCTCGATGGGAGCTGGGCCTCGGTCGAGGCCGACTCGGGGACGAACGACGATGTGCTCGAGCGGATCAATCGTCGTGCAACGAACGAGAGTCTCCCCCTCGAAGTCCGACTGCTCAAGCCGCGCGGGCCCATCGAACGTCTCCACAACAAGGGCGCCGTGGTGGACGGCCGCGCGGTCCTCGTCTCGAGCATGAACTGGGCGCTCGGTTCGGCGACGGAGAATCGCGAGGTCGGTCTGATTGTGGACGACCGGGATCTGGCGAGCACGTTCGAGAGTTCGTTCGACGCGGACTGGGAGGGGCGGCCCACGTCGGGTGTCGACGCGTGGCGGCTTGACGACCCGGTCGCGCTCGTCGCGTTGTACGCGCTCGTCGCCGTCGCGTCCGCCGTCTCCCTGCGGAAATTGAGAGCGAGGAACAAAGACATAAAGCCCCCCGCGCGGGTGCGAACGCGTGCCTCCTTCGGAGCTCATCTCCGCGGCCGACATCGAGAAGTTCGGCTACTGCCCGCTCAGCTGGTGGCTCAGCCGCGGGCTCGCGCCGGAAGAAGGCCCGGAGCTCGCCGAGGGAGAAAAGAAACACGAGGCCGCGTCCGCGGACCTGAAGGGAATTGAGGCCCATGAGGCGAAGGCCCGCGAAGCCGAGACCGGCGTGTTGTACTTCGCGATCGCGGCATCGATCGTCGCGATTGTCGGGGTGAAGTTCCTCTCGTCCGAGAGCGTCCAGCTCGCGTACACGCTCGGGGCGATCGCGCTGATCTGGCTCCTCGCGGCGGTGTACTTCCTCTACCGCGCGGAGACGCTCGCCACGCAGGCTGAAAAGCTGCTGTCGGAGCGGGTGATCCTCGGCTTCGCGATGGCCGCCGCCGTGATCGCGACCGCGGCGGTCTCCTTCACCGGAGTGGTCAACCAAAGCCTTGCCCAAGGCTTCGTGGCGCTCGCCCTCCTCTGGCTGATCGGCGCGTCGTTCTTCCTGTACCGATCCATCGGCTCGCTCCAGGCCGCGCGGACGACGCGCGACCGCTATGCCGTTCAGGGGGACGTTGTCTACATCGACTCGGCCGCGGAGAAGCCGAAGCTGTTTGTGTCGAAGAAGCACGGGCTTTCGGGACGGCCCGATGCGGTCGTCATGGACGGAGAGCACCACATCCCGGTCGAACTCAAGACCGGCCGGGTCCCCCGCGGGCCGCTGTTCTCTCACATTCTCCAGGTCGCGGCGTACTGCTTCCTGCTCGAGGAGGAGTATGGCAAGCCGCCGCCGTACGGCATCATCCGGTACGGCGAGACATCGTTCGAGATCGAATACAACGAGGACCAGAAGAAGCTCGTCCTCCAGAAGCTCGCGGAGATGCGCACGGCAATCACGAAGGGTGAGGCCCACCGGAACCACAATCGGCCGGGCAAGTGCATCCACTGCTCCCGCCGGAGCGGGTGTCCGGAGCGGCTCGCCTAGGGCTCCTTCTTCCGGTTGCCTGACGGCACCCCGAGGCGCTCCGCGATCGTGTCGAGCCGGCCGGAGAGGTCACGAATCTCCTGCCGCATCCGCAACATCTCCTGCTCGAACGGCGTGAAGCCCTTCCCGGAGAGGATGCGGTGGGACACGAACATCCCGAGGAAGATCGCGCCGATGAATGCGAAGACGGAGATGATGACGAGGCCGACGATCACCGTCAAGAACGAGGAAATCAGACCGGCGGGCGTAATGAAGCCGGTCAAGACGCCGATCTCGATGGCCACGAGGACGGCGACGACGCCGAGCCAGAGGATCGTCCACCGGGAAATCCTCATGGGAGGGCCCCCCGTTGCGGGATCACCCATCGGAAGTCTTCTCCCTGCGCAAAGCGCTTGATCTCGAGGTTCGGATTGTCCTTCTCGTCCGGGAACGTGAAGGCCATCACCGTACGGCCCGCCTCACGATCGGCCCGCACCGTCACGTTGTATTCGAAGTAGTTCTTGGCCTGGTCGACCAAGTACGTGTGGATCGTGAAGCTCCCGTTCGAGGGCACCTGCGTCGGCACCCACACGTGAAGGCCGTAGGTCTCGTTTTCATCGTGCGTGCCATTGGACGGAGGATTCGTCCCGCTGACGGAGATCCGGACCTCCTCGTACCGATACGCCTGGACGGCGGCACTCAAATAGACGATGAAGTACGACTCGTTCTTCGGCATCCCGATGATCAGGAGCGGCAACGAGGCGAGCTCCGCGGGCGGCCGCCCGACGAGGGTCGGTGTCACGAAAATCAGGGTTGCGAGGGCGAGGATCGAGACGACCATGGCGCCGCGGATCCACACGTCCCGCTCCATGGGGTGGCGATAGAGCAGACCAGCATAAACGTTCGTCGGGCGCCTCTCGACTCACGCCTCATCGGGCCCAAAATTCAGGAAGGTCGTCACGCCGAACAAGCACGCGCTGACGACCGCCGCCAAGAAACTGGTGCCCCCGCCCTCGAAGGTGCCGTAGGCGATGACGCCGATCGCGGGGACCGCGAACGCGGCGGCACTGAAAAGCCCGCTCGAGAGCCAGAGGAATTTTCGGAGACGGTCCATGAGCGTGAGGACGGGGGCCTCCGCTTCGTTCGCGGGAGCTAGCTCCACGTTGGGCGGCCAGAGCCATTTCCAGAGACGGTGCAGAAATGCGATGGCGGGACTCTCGCCGAGGGCCTCTGCGTGAGCGACCGGTGCCGCCGTGCCCATTGCGCGCGGCGACGCCAGGACGAGACCATGTAAGTGCCGCGCCGGTTATCGCGGCTGAATCTCACGGCGTGACTCGAATCGGATCTTCGGGTGTGCATCGGACTCGTGGTGTGGCGCACCCAGTCCCATGCGACTTCAATTGGGGATGCGGTGAAAATAAAAAGGGTGGCTCTTTGCGGCCACCCAGTTGGGGGGGAGGTAATCGTGACGGACGCGCCCTCGCTCACCTCTCCGGCGGCATCCCTTCCCTTCTCACTTGTTCAGGTACTCCCGCTTGAACGACTCCGCCTCAGCGAGGGTTCGTTCCGCATCTTGCATCTTCTTGAGCTTCTCCGTGACGAGCTCCACGCGCGCATACACGAAGTCCCGAATCGCCGCCCGAACGGCCTCGGATCGGCTCGGGAAATCGTCGACTTCCACGAGGAAGTCGAGAGCCTTCAGATACCGCGCGGGCAAGCGCAACGTGATTTTTTCCGTGTCCGCATCCCGCAAGCCCGTCACCCCGCTCGTGGGTCAATCCGGCATGTTATGACCGACGAGCGTCGGACGGAACAGTCACGCGCTATATAATGGTTGCTGGAATCGTATCAATCGAAGGAACCCCGTTTCACTTGGAATCGACAGCACCGCTGCCTGCGACGCGGAAGCCGCATCGGTGATCATCGAGAGGACGAATCGTTTATCGGTCCGCGGTCCATCGTGCACGCGATGTTTGGGACCGCCGCGGGAGCGTTCCTCCTGCCAGGGCCCGTGAAGATGCATCCGCGGGTCCTCCAGGCGATGGCGGCGCCTGCGATGAACCATCGCGGACCCGAGTTCAAGGAGATCCTCTCCGAGATTCGCAGGCTCACGCAGTACCTCTTCGGTACGCGGGGTGAGGTGGCGGTCCTCTCCGGGTCCGGCACCGCCGGGCTCGAAGCCGCGGTGTCCGGTCTCCTCCGCAAACAGGACCAAGTGCTGAACCTCGTGAACGGCAAGTTTAGCGAACGGTTCCACGAGCTCTGTCAAGTCTTCACGACGCCGACCGCGCTCTCGTTCGAATGGGGGACCGCGGTCGACCCGGAGAAAGTCACGGCAGCCCTCGACGCGGGCGAGTTCAGGGCCGTCACCGTGTGCTGGAACGAAACCTCCACGGGCCTCACGAACCCGATCGCGGAGATCGCGAAGGTCGTGAAGGAACACGACGCGTTCCTGATCGTCGACGGAATCACCTCGGTCGGCGGGCTCGAGAACCGGATGGAGACCTGGGGAATCGATGCGCTCGTCATGGGCTCCCAGAAATGCCTCGCGGCGCCGCCGGGACTGAGTGCGGTCGCCCTGTCGAAGGCCGCTTACGAATCCTTGCACGGGGACACCTCGTTCTACACGAACCTGAAGGCCCACACCGACGCCCTCGCGAAGCAGGACACTCCGTTCACGCCGGCGGTCCCTCTCTTCCTCGCCTTCCGGGAGGCGTTGCGCATGCTGAAAGAGGAAGGGCTCGAGAATCGAGTCGCACGGACCCGCCGGCTCGCCGAGGCGGCCAGAGCCGGATGCGACGCGCTCAACCTCCGGTTGTTTCCGGATCGCCGCTTCGCGTCCAATACCGTGACCGCCATCCGGTATCCGGCGGGCGTAGACGATGCCGCATTCCGCAAGGTGCTTCGGGAGAAGCATGGCACGATCGTCGCGGGCGGACAAGGCCCGTTGAAGGGGCGCATTTTCCGAATCGGCCACATGGGCATCTGCAGCTTCGAGGACCTCGCGGCGGGTTTCCAGGCGTTCGAGACCACCTTGGCGGGCATGGGTCACAAAGCCGTCCGCGGCGCGGCCGTGGATGCGATTGCGAAGCACGCGTGAGGTCGCAATCTCATCGTTGGGGCGGTCCAGGAGGAATTCTTCCCCTTCGCCGTTCGTTCCACCACAGGACCGCGAAGGCCGCCGCGACCGCGATGGCCGCCGCCAGCACGAACGAGGGGAGACCGCTTCCGCCCCCGCCCGGAGGAATCGAGTGCAGCGGGACGGTGAACTCGAACGTGCGGGTGACGGATTGTTCTTGCGCATCCGTCACGGTGACCGAGACCCGGTAGGTTCCGTTCGTCGCATACGTGTGCGCCGGGTTCGGCGCATCGCTCTGCCCGCCATCGCCGAAGTCCCAGTGGTATGTGTACGGCGGCGTACCGCCGGTGACGCTCGCGGTGAAATTGACGCTGATTCCCGTCGAACCCTCGACGAATCGCGTCGGGGGCGTCACCGTGAGGTTGACGGCGGCGGGGGTTACGTTCACGAATGAGAAGGCGGACTGGACGGACGTCCCCACCGCATCGTTCACGTTCAGCCAGACGGTGAAGTTCCCGCCCGTGATGTAGATGTGGACCGTGTTCGCCGCGTTGCTCTTGCTCCCGTCGCCGAACTCCCAATCGTAGGAGTACGGGGAGACACCGCCAGTCACGGAGCTGGTGAAGGACACGGTGAGGGGCATGGTCCCTTCGGTTGGCGTCGCCGTGATCCCCACGAAGATAGGAGGCGGCGGGGGTGGCGGGGTCGGCGTCACGATGACCGTCGCGGTCTGGTTCCCGGTCAACCCACCTGTGTCCTTCGCCTCCATGGTGACGTTGTACGTGCCTAGCACCGCGAACTGGTGCTGCGCCGTGGCCTCGGTGGACCATGCGGTGTCCCATGTCCCGTCGCTTTCCCAGTCCCACCGGACCTGGAGCAGGTTCGGCGGATCCTGAGCGTCAAACGAGGTCGAGGTGAATGTGAAGACGGTGGACGGATCTCCGCTGGCGGGTGACCAGCTGAAGTTCGCGTATGGCGGCGTGTTTGTCGGCGGTGGCGGCGGTGGCGGGACGGAAGTCACAATGACCGTTGCGGTCTGGTTCCCGGTCAACCCTCCAGTGTCCTTCGCCTCCATGGTGACATTGTATGTCCCTGGGACCGCGAACTGGTGCTGTGCCATGGCGTCCTGGGACCATGGGGTGTCCCAGACCCCATCGCTTTCCCAATCCCATCGGACCTGGAGCAGGTTCGGCGGATCCTGAGAGTCAAACGAGGTCGAGGTGAACGTAAAGACGGTGGACGTGTCTCCGCTGGCGGGCGTCCAGCTGAAGTTCGCGTATGGCGGCGTGTTCGTCGGCGGAGGCGGTGGAGGCGGCGCAGTGAAGGTCACGTTCACACTCGCGATTGCAGACGGATTGCCCGCGTTGTCCCATGCCTGCGCATCGATCCGGTTGATGCCCGACGCCAGGATCGCGCTGGCCGTCCAATCCGCAAGCCCCGCGGCGGTGTACCATCCGCCTCCGGAGACCCGGACCCTCACCACCTGGAGGCCGCTCCCACCGGAGTCCGCGGCGACTCCCGTCACGGCAATCGACGAAACATTCACCGTGGCGCCGTCCGTTGGCGCCGTGATTCCAACCGTGGGCGGGACCGTGTCATTCCCGGGGGGCCTCATCAGCGGATACCGATCCGTTCCGCGAACCTGGATCGCGTATGGGGAGTCGCCGATCCCGTCGGGCCCGTTGCAGACGTCCTGCCCCGGTCCGATGCATCGGTCGGCGCCCCGATAGTTGGACCAGAAGTTGCCTCCGTGAGGATAGCCATCGTCCCAGGTGTTGGGATTCGGGGACGAATCGTACGCTTGCGAGCCGCCGTAGATGTAATTGTCGGCAAACGCGTTCCGGAATGTCCGGATGCGCGCAGAGTCATAGACTTGGAGGCCCTCGGCGGTGTTGTTCGCGAACAGGTTGTCCGTAATGTTGGCGTCGAACGAACTTTCCAGACACAGTCCCGGGCCTTCGTTGGACTCGAAGGTATTGTGCGCGACCGTGAGGATATGAGTCGACCGCACGCAGAACGACCCCAGGTTCGCCGCGATGCGGTTGCCGGTGACCGTCAGGTTCGTGACGGATTGGAAGCCGGCTGAAGACCAGACGGATCGCTCGATGTCGCTGTCTCGGACTACCACGTCCTTCGAATCGGTGACGACGATGGCCTCCGAGTTTCGGTCGAACCGGTCGCCCGTCATCGTCAGGCCGGCGAGGCTTGATACCTGGATGGCGACCCTATTGTTGACCAACTCGCTGTCCGACACGGTCACGCTCTGGGAGGGACGATCGACGAAGAGGGCGGCTCCCTCATTCCGGGAGAGATCGGAGAGCGAGACGGTCACGTTGCGACTGCTCGCGACATGCACCCCGCTCCCTCTGGCCGGTACTGATGGAAGGTACGTTTGGTTGGTGAACCAGACCGAGTCGTGGGCGAACACGATATCAGAGGAATTGGTGACGAAGACCCCCCGATCGTTGTAGCTGAAGTTTGAATCTCGAATGGACGCTCCCTGCACGTTGGCGAGTTCGAGTCCAACATCCGCATGATCGGTGGAAACATTCTCGATTGAAACGTCCGTCGAATCGACGACGATCAATTGCCCGATGTCGAGCCCATCGACGACGAGGCCAGATTCCTCCTTGAAGTACCGAATCGGTTTGCCGTTCACGAGGTTATCGACGTCGATCGAATGAGACGACCGCGTTGGAACCGAGGAACCCAAGACCACGAGCCCGTCGTGATCGAATGTGTTGCCGTGGAGCGTGGCGTTCAGACTTTCGGTCAGCCACAAGCCCGCCCCGTTCCGTGAAAAGTCATTGGATTCGACCGTTAGGTTTGACGACCCCGTGACGAGCAGCCCTTGGAACTGATTGTTTGACAGCGAGTTGGCGGCAAGGCTGACGTTGGAGCTCGCGTCGACCCGAATTCCGTAGCTGTTGTTCGACACGAGATTTCCGACAATCGACGCCCCACCTCCGCCACTCACGGAGACTCCGACTTGACTCCCGGAGATGTTATTGTTGGAGACCACCACCCCTGGAAGGGTGTCGTTCGGATACCAGACCTGGACCGCGAGATCAGCGTGGCTCAGGTTGTTTCGGGCTACGGTGAGGTTGCTCGTGAACTCCAAGGACAGGTCCCATGCGAACCCCGTGACCCCGGAGTCCTCGACCCGACCGTTCGAGACCTCGATGAAACGGATGCCCGCGAAGCCGAGTCCCGGAGGCTGGTGGACGAACACGTCCCGAATGACGAAACTCGCGTCTGTATCGCGAATGAAGATGGCCTGCATCGTATCGACGTTCGTGATCTCCCATCCCGCGATGAGGTACGGGTCGTCGGGTGTGCCGTGGCCCCCGACGACCCCATTGGCGGCGGTGAATTCCGCGTTGCTCTGGATCAGGATCGGGGGATGCGGGGTGTGGGACGTCACGAGTCGAGGCGTCGGCAGACCCCTAGAGACAGCGACCGCCGCGAGTAAGAGAAGCCCCGTCAGGGCCAGGATCAGAGCGATAGTGTGTGGCGGTCGCTGCGCTGCCGTCCCTCCCAATCTCTCCATGGGTGCGAACTTACTTAAACTCGATGCGAACGGAAGGCATTCGGCTAACGATTAGGCCCGCCAGATGGCCGCCACCTCGTCCGTCCGATACCGCTGATCCACGACCGTCTCGCTGAGGTTCATCCGGACCCCGCCCCGATACATCAACAGCCCGGTCCATGCGATCATCGCGCCATTGTCGATGCACAAATCTCCCGGCGGCACGAACATCCGCGCCCCGCGGTCCGAGGCCATGCGGGCGACCATCTCCTGCAGCCGCCGGTTGCGCGCAACGCCGCCGCCCAGGAGGACCTCGTCGTTGTCCAGGTGGGCCATCGCGCGTTCCGTGACCTCGGTGAGCATCGCGAACGCGACCTCTTGAATCGAGAAGGCGAGGTCCTCGATCGCGGCCCCTTGCTTCCGCAAGGCGAGCGCCGCCGTGAGCATCCCGCTGAACGCGACATCCATCCCTTTCACACTGTACGGCAGCGGGAGTAGGGTCTTCCCGTCCCGCGCGAGCTTCTCGAGGATCGGTCCCCCGGGGAACGCGAGACCACATTCCCGCGCGAACTTGTCGAGCATGTTGCCGATTCCGATGTCCAGCGTTTCTCCGAAGACGCGATACCGGCCGCGGGCGAAGGCGATGACCTGCGTGTTGCCTCCGCTGACGTACAGGAGGACCGGATCCTTCGCGTCGGTGACGCCGCGGCCGATCTCGAGGTGCGCGACGCAGTGGTTCACCCCGAGAATCGGAACGTCGAGGGAAAGCGCGAGCGCGCGGGCCGCGGTCGCGACGGTCCGGAGGCACGGGCCCAGTCCCGGCCCCTGGGAGAACGCGATCAGGTCGAGGTCTTGGAGATTAGTCGCCGCGACATCGGCGGCTTTGCGGATCAACGGGACGACCATCTCCGCGTGGTGGTTCGCCGCCTCTCGC
>DATMDM010000116.1:0-1368 GCA_035557795.1 Thermoplasmata archaeon
GCATGGTGGACGGATTTGCCCGATGACTATGTCGCGAAGGATCCGCGCGAACAGCCTCACCGGATCCGCGTCCTGGCGCGGTACCCCGATCGGATCGAACTCGTGGGCACGTGGCGCGGCCCTCTCGGAAGGGAGATGCTCCTCCCGGAGACCCTCCGGGTGCGCGAGGACGGCACCTGGACATTCGACGCCCGGGCCATGGGCCTCCGGGTCCACGATGAGTTCGAGGCATCTCCCAGCGTGGACGGCACTCGGCTGCACATTCGAACCGTCATCACGCCCGCGGGAGCGTTGGGGAGGATCGTCGCGAGGCTCATGGGGCGACGCCTCTTGCGCATGTTGGAAAAGGGGTGGCCGACGGCCGCCGAGATCTGCGAGCGGGATGCCCCATGAACCGCGAGGCCAAAGGAACGATGCAACGGTTATCCGGTCAAGAAGGGATGCGGAATCGGGATGGGAGCCGAGGAGGGGCGCGTTTAGAATACCCAAAGCCTTCGGGAAGGAGGAGGTGAATCGATGAGCGTAGAAGAGAACCTCAAGGTGCTCGACGCGGCGACGAAGGCCCTAAACGAGCGCGACTTCGATAAGTTCGAGAGCCTCCACCTGAATTCGGTCGTTCAACGGGATCCACAAAATCCTCAGGGGATCAAGGGAGTGAAGGCGATCCGGGCGTCTCTCGACTCGTTTCTCAAGGCGTTCCCCGACATTCGGTTGTCGGTGGAAACCCAATTCGGTGCCGGGGATTGGATTACCCAACTGAGCCACATCCGAGGAACCAACACGGGACCGTTGGAGATGCCCGGGGGTCAGACCATTCCCGCCACGAACAAGGCCATTCGCCTGCCGGTCGCGATGATTACGAAGCTCGAGGGCGGCAAGTTTGCCGAGGTCAACCTCTATTTCGATCAGGCATCGATGTTGGCCCAGCTTGGGCTTTTGCCGCAGACGTCGCCGTAGCGACCCGCGAGGACGCTACGTTCGGACCGAGCCGTGGGCGTCTTAGCGACCGCTCCGACCGAACCTTACGGATGCGGACGGGCGTGACGCAGGGGGCGTCCTCGCGCTACCGTGGGCAAAAGGCCCGCATCGCCGGGTGCGCACCGGCACCGGTCTCGCGAGCTCAGCGCCAATCATCGATCACGAACACGCCCGGTCGATTGTACCCCGGCCGGCCTCGCTCCATCGCGACGCCTTGAAATGCCGTTCGAAAGCCTCGCGCCACCATCGCGCGGTAGGCTTCCTCGCGGGCCAGGTTAGCACCTGCGGCGACTTTCTTCAGACCACGCGATGCCGCGAGATCCTGGCACGCATCGAGTAGCGTGTCAAACGTCTTCGGAGCACTTGGGCCTGGATGGACGGCACCGAACT
>DATMDM010000117.1:0-22667 GCA_035557795.1 Thermoplasmata archaeon
GGCATCGATTCGACCGCGACGAACCTGAACCCGGCGAGCCCGACGCGGGCGGCGATCCTCGATGCGGCCCTCCGCTGGCTCGTGAGCACTTCGCCGACCGGACTGGACCGCGACCACCCGGATGTGAACATCACCTCGCCAACGGGCGGTGTCTTCAGCGGTCCGTCGATCCCGATCACCTGGACCGCGAGCGCACACGGGACCGGCATCGGGCTATCGAACTTCACCCTGGATTCCAGCGCGGACGGGGGCTTGACGTGGAGTCCGATCGCAATCCTACCGGGGTCGGTCCGGAACTACAGTTGGAACATCGGGGCCGCGCCGAATGGGAACCGGTACTACCTCCGGATCCTGGCACAGGATAACGGAACCCCGTCCCTCTCGAGCTCCGACACCACGGTTGCGAGTTTCGCCATCTCCCGACCCGGAGGCGACACGGCCGGGCCGGTCTTGTGGGCCGGGAGTGTTCACGTGGCGCCGCGGCCTCCGGGCGCCGCCCTCCTCTCGACGTTCAACGCGACCGCGGACGATCGAAGCCGCGGCGGATCCTCGATCGCCTCTGCGGAATTCTTCTTGCGGACGACGCCGCCCGCGCCGAGCGACGCCGGGACCGGAGTCCCGATGTCGGCGAGCGATGGGAGCTTCGATGGAACGGTCGAGAGCATCGGCTGGCAAGGGGCGCTCGCCGCGCCGCCCGGCGTGATGTGCGCCTGGATGCATGCCGAGGACATGGCGAGCAATTGGGGACCGTACACCTCCCTCTGTTTCGTCGTCATCTACGCGGGACCCGACACGGTGGCGCCCGTCTCCGCGTCCCCGTCCACCGTGCGTCTCGCGAACGGAAATCAGGATCTCGAGATCCGATGGCTCCGGCCGTGGGACGAAGGCCTTTTCGGCGGCACCACAGGTTACCGCGTCCTCCGCGCGACATCGGCCCGCGGTCCGTACGTCGACGCGAGTGGTGCCATCCCGGGGAACGGGAGTGCCGCGTACCCATTCGTCGATCCGGGCCGAGGGGCGGACGCGTCCGATTACTTCTACCGGATCGAGACGGTCGACGCGGCGAACAACGTGGCCAACTCGAGCTCCCTCGCCGTGAAGGTGCGCCTCGCATTCGCCGCGGGACTCAACTTGCTCGGGATGCCCGTCGATCTCACGGATCCCGCGTTCGGCACCCTCGTCGCCGGCCGGATGTGGGCGGACGCTTGGACGTTCGACGCATGCGCGGGGGGCTTCGGCTGGTCCTCGGCCCTTCCGTCGGACCTTTCGACGTTCGCCATCCCGAGGGGGCATGCCTTCTGGCTGAACGGAACGGCCGCAGATTCGATGACCCTGTTGGGGCTGTTGCCCGGTGTCTCCCAAATCCGTCTTTGCACCGGCTGGAACCTAATCGCGTTACCTGGTTTCGCGTTCGCCGTGACGGTGCAGAATCTCAAGATGTCAACGGGTGCGACCGCGGTGATGGGGTTCGACTCGACCGGGCTATATCACGTGCGCAACCTGTCCGACACCGACGTCATCGCGACCGGAGCCGGTTACTGGATCCGCGTCCCGGCCGCGGTCACGTGGACGCTTCCAGGCTGGTGAATTCAGCCCTCACGAAGGTCGAAGACCTCGTCCTCCGGAATCTCGTAGTAGAACAGGGACTGCTCGATTTCTCTCTCCTTCGACATCTCACGATCGATCTTCTCTCGCCACCCGGACTTGAGAGAGATCCGGAGGCGACGGCCCTCTTTCTCGAACAAGACCGCGGGCTCCGACGCCGCCTCCAGGGAAACGTTCCCCTTGCCCATCGTGCATCCGCTCGAGAACTGGATGCCGTCGAGGACGCACCGCATCGGCGGCTCGGGCTGGCTCGCGACCACGGCGCGCAAACCTTTGTAGTGGCCGAATCGCCGCTTCCCGATCGCGCCCATCCGGAGGCCCAACGTCACATAGACGCCGAGGTGTCCATGGAACCGCTGCAGGGATTGAAGTTCGTCCGGAAGTTCCATCGCGTGAGGATGGCGGCGCTCCTGCAATAAGGTTCGCGCATCTCCCGGAAAAAAGGCACTTTCGGCCACCCCTCCCCGTCCTCCTTTAGAAAGCCATCGTCTATGTGAACACCAGGTGAAGATCCATGGAAGTCGTCCCGGTCGATTCAGAGGAGTCGGTCGCCTCCACGCACGGAGTTCCGTCCGGATGCCCGGAATGCGGCGCGATCCTCCAGCACGTCGGCGGTTGCGCTCGATGTGCCGAGTGCGGGTATTCGCAATGCGGATGAATCCCGACGGCACGCGTTTGTTCCAGTGGAAACGGTCGGACCTATACACACGCTCGGGAAGCGGACCAGTGGAAGGAGAACTCAAAGAGATATGACCATTCCCGATGCTGCGCCGCTTCCGAGCCGGGGGAAGGAAGTGCTCGTCGAGTTTCCGCAGGATGAGCTGATCGCGAAGTGGGAGGAGTTCTTCGAGGAGATGGGCTACCTCTCGAAAATCATCGCGGTGGCGGACCGCTATCCCGAGTCGCGGAGCCTCGAAGCCTCGTTCCTGGACCTGAATCGCTTCGACACGGACATGGCGATCTATCTGTTGCGGCACCCGCTGAACGTCCTGATGGCAGGCGAGGAAGCGATTCGTCGCCTCGCGCCGCCCGGAGAAGAGGCCCCCCAGATCCACCTTCGGATCAACGGCCTCCCCCGGGACCGCCGAGTGCAGATTCGGGATCTGCGGGCGAAGCATCTCGGCCAATACATCTCGGTCGAGGGCCTGGTTCGCAAGAGCACGGAGGTGCGTCCCAAGGTCGTGGGGGCTCTCTTCCAGTGTCTGCGCTGCGGGACGATCATCAAGGAGGAGCAAGACGGCCAGACGTTCCGAGAGCCCCTCGAGTGTTATGAGGAACAGGGGGGTTGCAAGCGCTCCGCGAGTGCGACGAAGTTCAAACTCTTGACGGAGACGTCTCTGTACCTGGACACGCAGAAGATCGAGGTCCAAGAATCGCCGGAAGGCCTGCGGGGCGGCGAGGAGCCGCAACGGCTCAGCGCCTACGTGGAAGACGACTTGACCGGCCGCATCACCCCCGGGCAGCGCGTGATCCTGAACGGCGTGCTGCGGAGCGTCCAGCGAGGACGACCGGGGCAGCGCTCGACCCTCTTCGACATCTTCGTGGACGTCAACTCGGTCGAGATGGAACGGGTCGAGTTCGAGGAGATCGAGGTGACGGAGGAGGATGCCCACCGGATCCGGGAGATCGGATCGAGCCCGGACATCTTCCGGTTGATCACCGCATCGATCGCGCCCTCGATCTACGGGATGCACGTGGAGAAGGAAGCCCTCGCCCTCCAGCTGTTCGGTGGGGTCGCGAAGATCATGCCCGACGGGCGGCGGATCCGCGGAGACATCCATCTGATCCTGGTCGGAGATCCGGGAACAGGCAAGAGCGAGCTCTTGTCCTACATGATCCGGCTCTCCCCCCGCGGAATCTACGCGACCGGGAAGGCCGCTTCGGCGGCGGGCCTGACTGCAGCCGCGGTCCGGGACGAATTCGGCGAGGGCCGCTGGACCCTCGAAGCGGGAGCCCTAGTCCTCGCCGATCTCGGGCTCGCCGCCATCGACGAGATCGAAAAAATGAATCCGCAAGACCGGTCGGCGATCCACGAAGCGATGGAGCAACAGCGGATCAGCGTCGCGAAGGCGGGCATCACGGCCGTCCTCCAATCCCGGTGCGCGATCCTCGCCGCCGCGAACCCGAAGTTCGGCCGGTTCGACGAGCACAAGTACATCTCCGAGCAAATCGACTTGCCGCCCGCGCTGCTCAGCCGGTTCGACATCATCTTCTCGATCATCGATCGCCCGCAGACGGACCGCGACCGCGAGCTCGCGGAACACATCCTCAAAGGACACAAGGTCGGAGAGATCCGGCGGCGACGCGAGGCGGGCTTCGCCGTGGAAGAGTCGACATTCCTCGAGGAACCCTTCACGCCCCATTTCGACCCGGACTTCTTCCGTAAGTACGTCGCCTATGCGAAGCGGATTTACCCGGTGATGACGGACGAGGCGATGGAGATCATCGAAAAGAAGTACTTGGAGATCCGGAAGACCGGAGAGGCCGCGGGCTCCAGCGTGCCTATCACCCCGCGCCAGTTGGAGGCGATCATCCGGCTCTCGGAGGCCGGCGCTCGGCTCCGGTTGAGCGAGGCGGTCGACGCGGAAGACGCGGAGCGCGCGGTGCGGATCGTCGAGTACTGGATGGGCAAAGTCGCCGGGGAGGAAGGGCGCTTCGACATCGACATCATCCAGACCGGGATCAGCCAGTCGCAACGCGAGCAGATCATCTCGATCCGCGACATCATCAACGAGCTCGCGGGCCCCGAAGGCGTCGCGGACTACGAGGACATCGTGCGGATCGCGCAGGAGCGTGGCATCCCGCCCGCGAAAGTCGACGCGTGGTTGAAGCGCTGGGCCCAGGAGGGCGAGATTTACAGCCCCGCGAAAAACAAGTATAAGCTCGTCGAACGGTTGTAGCCGCGACCTGGCCGATGCCCATCCGAATGAAGGTATACCATCAGGGAAAAGAGACCCTCGTCGCCGCCGCGGACGCGGACCTCGTTGGCAAGACGTTCCGCGAGGGCAAATTCAAGATCGAGGTCGGCAAGTTCTACGAGGGCGACATCGTCACGGAGGAACGATTCGCCTCCGAGCTCCGACTCGCGACGATCGGGAACTTCGTCGGAAAGGAGACGATCGACGCGGCGAAAGAGGCGGGTTTCGTCGCGGACGACGGGATCCTCTGGATCAACGGCGTGCCCCACGCGCAGTTCGTCTTGATGATCTAGCGGGGGGCGTTCGCGAGCGCTCATCGGGCTCTGGCTGCGCCTTTCGCCACCGCCTCCAGACACGCTTGGCATGTTTCTTCAGCAAGAGGGCGTATTGGCCCATCAGCGTGTGGCTCACGATCCCGAAGAGGATCCCCAGCCCGGTCAGCGAGGTCGTATACGGGATGATGGCGGTTAGGGGAGTGCCGGTAACCAGGAGGGCTTGGGCGAGTCGGCTGACGAGACCGATTAGGCTGACCCCGATCCCCAGGCCGACCAAGAAACGACCTCGGCCCACCCGGCCCCACGAGAAGTGAAGGCCACCGAGAAGGACGAAGACGCCGCCGAAATAGGTCGTGAAGCCTAGGATGATTAGGGCCACGATGAGGATGAGAAAGCCCAGATTGTTCAAGGCACCCGACTGCAGGATGTACTTCTCGTAGACGCTCGGGATGTCCTGGTTCACAAGTTCCCCCGCGAGAAGGAACGCGGCGGACAAGACGGCGAGCGCAACGGCATCGCGGTGGCGAATCTGACGCATGCGCCACCACGAGCGGGGCTTCGCCTTCGTCATAGACAAGAAGCGACGCGCCGACGGATACTTATGGCCTTCTCCTCCGGTATCGGAGCCGATGTCGCCCACGCCAGTTCTTAAGTAGCGCGGTGCCGTTCGAAAACGGCCAAGATGTTTTGCGTCGAGTGCGGAGCGGAAGGGCCGACGTACCAGGGCCTCTGCGCCCGGGACTTCCTGAAGAAGCACCCCGTCGTCGCCCCACCGGAGGTCCTGGACATCGAACGATGCACTTCCTGCGGCTCCTTCCGGCTGAAGTCAGGCTGGTCGAAGATCGACCGCGAACTCGCGCTCACAGGTCTCCTCCGCGAGGCGATCCCGAAGCTCTCCCCGTGGGAGCGCGTGACCTTCACGCACGTCGCCCGCGAGGAAGACGCGAACAACCTCTCGCTGACCGTGAAAGCGCTCGGACGGTTCGAGGATCTCCAATCCGTCCAAGATTTCCGGGTCCGCGTGCGGATCAAGCCGTCTCTCTGCGATTCGTGCCAGAAGCAGCGAGGCCGTTATTTCGAAGGCGTCCTGCAGGTCCGGGGCGATGGCCGCGAACTCACGCCGCAGGAAGTGCGCGGCGTGCGAACGTTCGTGATCGCTCGCGTGGACCGAGCCGGGGATCCGGCAGCCTTCGTCTCGCGGATCGAGGAAGTCCACGGTGGCCTGGACTTTTACCTGAGCAAGAACGCACTCGGCAAGGCGCTCGCCCGCGAGCTCTCGGAATCGTTCGGCGGGAGCGTGTCCTCGTCCCCGAAGCTGTTCGGCCAGAAGGAGGGCCGCGAGGTCTACCGCGTGACGTCCCTCGTCCGCCTCGGCCCGTTCCACATCGGCGACGTCGTGCGATACAAGGAATCCCTCGCCGAAGTGACGTCGGTCCGACCGTTCGTAATCCTGAGAGACTTGGCGACCGGCGAGTCGCGGCGCTTCAAGCCGAAAGACGTGCGAAGCGCGAAGCGCGTCGACGCGGAGCGGTTCGAGGCGAAGATCGAACACCTGGAGTCCGGCCAGATCGTCGCAGTCCATCCGGAGTCCGAGGAGGCGCGGCCCGTGCGCCCCCCGCCGAAAGACCGGACCGCCCACGCGGTCGTCGTCTGGACCCAGGACGGGGCGTACTTGTCGCTCCTTCCGCCGGCGGGTTCGAAGCCTTAAAGGGCGCGGCGACTTTGTCCAAGCAATGAAGGTAGCCCTGGGCTGTCGGGCCCTGGACGACCTCCTGGGCGGGGGAGTCGAGGAAGGCTGCATCACGCTCCTTCACGGGGAGGCGGGGAGCGGCAAGACGAACTTCTGCTTGCAGCTCGCCCGGAACGTCGTCCGCTCGGGTCACAAGGTAATCTACATCGACACGGAGGGCGTGTCCCTCGACCGCCTCCAGCAGATGTGCGGCGACGATTTCGACGTCGTGGTGGAGAACATCCTGTTCTCGGAACCCTACAGTTTCGAGGAACAAGAGAAGCGGATCGAGGAGGCCGTCAAGCTGGCGGACGGCAATCCCAAAGTGGGACTCATCGTGATCGACAGCATCACGATGCACTACCGCCTCACGATGCGGGACGAGACGCGCCGGGACGAACGGTACGGCCTCACGCGGCAGATTGCGAAGCTGTTGCGCGCGTCTCGAGTCCGCGGCATTCCCGTCGTCGTCACGTCGCAGGTGTACACGGACATCGAGACGGGAGCGTACATGCCGCTCGGCGGCCACATGCTCAGTCACAACGCGAAGACAATCGTGCGCTTCGAGCGGACCGGGGTGAGCACCCGGGCCGCGGTCCTCGTCAAGCATCGCCACCGGGAGGAAGGCGCGCGGGCCACGTTCCGGATCACGGCCCACGGGCTCGAGGACTAGCGCACGCGAGTCCGTTGCGCATCGAGGAGCGCTTCCAGCAGCGTACGGGCCTCGGGGTCTTTCTTCGGAAGTCGATCGAGGGCTCGCCGCGCTTCGACGAGATGATCGGCGATGCGCGCCTCCATCGTCGGAAGGACGTTCTCCCGGAACAGGTTCCGCACGCTTCGGATGTCGTTCTTTGTCGTGCGGGGACCGCGTCCGTATGCGCGGAGGAAGGACGCGCGATCCTTGGGCGCGAGTCGTTGCACGGCGAGGACGAAGAGTCGGGTTCGCTTGCCTTGGCGGATGTCCCCTTCCGCGGAGCCGCCGATTCGGGACTCGACGACGCCGGCGCCGAGGAGGTCGTCGCGATCTTGGAACGCGATTGCGAAATTTCGCGCGAGTGCTTCGAGCGCCGCACGTTCCTCGGACGACGCGTGGGCCGCAATCGCGGCGGTCGCCGCCGCGCCGATGTAGAGGCGAGCCGTTTTGGCCCCGCTCATCCGGACGTAGTCGGCCTCGGGGATTCGGTCCGCGCGCTCGAAATCGATGTCGAGGCCTTGGCCATCGCTGAGGACGAAATCGACCTGAGTCAGTTCGCAGAGGAGCTCGAGCCGCACGGACGCGTCGAGTTCGGTGGCCCCTTCAATCGCTCGCTCCGCGAGCGACCGGATCCGCAGGGCGTCGAGGATGGCCTGCGACACTCCGTATCGATGGCGCTGGGTCCGAAAGACCATTGCGGGACGATCGGCCCCGGGGCCGCGGAACAACTTCGCGTCCGTGGCCCACGCGCTGGCCAGGGTCCGCCTCCGGACATCCTCGTCCATGATGTCGTCAAGGAACAGCGTGTACAGATGGTACCATTCGAGCCACGTCGCCGCCCGTTCGAGGCCGCGGGACGGTGGCTCCCCGGTCAGCAGTTGATATCCGGCCAGGGCGAGGGCGTACCGGTACCGCTTCCCCGCCGTGAAGAGCCGCGAGTTGTCTCGCATTGTCCGGCTGGACGGGAACGCACCGACCGGATGCTCCGCCCCGAACTCTTCCCAGATCGCCTGGATGTGCGCGTTCGATCGGTCGCGATACGGTTTCAGGAGGAATTCGAGTCGGTCCTCCGCGGACGACGACGTGAGGGCCGACATCGCTCACGCCTCTCCGGCCTCGAGCCAGCTCGCGGTCGGCGGACTCACGATGACGGGACGCTCCTGCAACGCCTCGATCGACGTCGAACCGGTCAAGAACATCGCCGCCTTCAATTCCTCGACGACCGCGCGCAGCTCCTGGACCGCGGCGTCCGCGGAGACCGTTGCGGCCTCGAGCATCGGCTTCGCCATCCCCGCCATCGTGGCCCCGAGGGCGATCCCTTTCGCGACGTCGAGACCGCTTCGCACGCCGCCCGTGGCGACGAGTGGCAAGCCGACGTCCGCCAAGAGGATCGATGCCGGGGTCGGAATCCCCCAATTCCAGAACGTGGCGCCGAGGCGCTCTTTCAGGCTCGCGGCCTCTTTCCTCGCGCGGTAATGCTCGACCGCGGAGAACGAGGTGCCCCCGAGGCCGCCGACGTCGATGGCGCGTGCGCCGGCCGCTTTGAGTTTCTGCGCCGTTTCATGGGAGATGCCGGCACCGGTTTCCTTCGCCATCAACGGGAACTTAGAGGCCAACGCCTTGATCGCCGAGAGGCAGCCTTTCGCGCGCCGATCGCCCTCCGGCTGGACGACCTCTTGAAGGAAATTCAAGTGGATGATGATCGCGTCCGCGTCGATCATGTTGATCGCCTTCCGCGCGTCGGCGACGCCGTACGCGCGCTTGCCTTCTTGCGGCACGAGCTGCGGCGCCCCGAGGTTCGCGAAGACGAGCGGGACGCCGTAGTCCTTGACGACGGCGTAGGTGGGCTCGAGTTCCGCCTTCTCCAGCGCCGCGCGTTGCGAACCGACGCCCATCGCGACGCCGACTTCGGCGGCCGCCTTCGCGAGGTTGCCGTTGATCTCCTTCCCCATGCCGAAGCCGCCGGTCATCGAGGAGATGATCAGGGGCGCTTCGAGGCGCTTGCCGAAGAACTTCACGCTCACGTCGACATCGTCGAGGTCGATTTCCGGGAGAGCCGTGTGCACGAGCCGGACATCGTTCCAGTAGTTGTACTCCGCAGAGACGTTCTCCTGGAGGATGATGTTCACGTGTTCCGCTTTGCGCTGCTCCGTCTTGGAGGGCTCGGCCATTTCAGGGACCTCGGACGACCCGGGTGCCGACGACCCGCCGGCCCCGCAGGGCATCCCGGACGCGGTTCTTTACATTACCGTTGACGATGAGACATTCCCCCACATGATCCGCGATCTCGAACATGCGACGAAGCTTTCCCTCGATGCTCCCCGTGACGTCGGTCCGCGACGGCGATGAGAATTCGATTCGATCGAGATCCTCCGGCCGTGCCACCTCGAGCAGGGACGCATCGCGACGCCGCTTCGGATCCGCGGTGAACAGGCCGTCGACATCGGTCGCAAAGATCGCGCGTTCCGGACGGAACGCCCGCGCGAGCTCGAGCATCATCACGTCGCCGGAACAGACGGCGATGCCGCGGTGCAGGTCTCGGACGACGTCTCCAAACGTCACGGGCGTGAAACCCATCGAGGAGAATTCCAGGAACGGGGTGAGATCCGCCGTCGCGACGCTCCCGTCGTTGAGGGTCAGGACGGTCGATGGCGCGATCGGGATCGCCGCGATCCCGACGTTGAGGAGCGCGTTCACCACGAGACCATCGAGCTCCTTCACATCTTGCTGGACACGCGACGCCGCGATCCGCTTCGTGACCGAGACGTCTCCTTGGTTCAGCTTGTGTCGGCGGGCGAGGATGTGACCGTAGGACCCGGCTCCATGGACGACGAGGAGTGATTGCCGGACGGCCGCAAGCTCCGACGCGAGGCGCCGGATCGCCGGACGGCGCGCGGTCCGGAGGCGTTTTTTGTCGGTCAGGACACTGCCACCGAGTTTCACGAGGAGCATCGCAACGCGGGCGACGCGCCGCGCCGCACTTAACGTTTTGCCGCGAGCCCATCGCATCGAGGAAGGGTTAAATAGCGCTCGTCACTTCGAGCGCCTCCCGAGATGACGCGCAAGCCCGGCAGCATGTACCGAGAGATTCGCGGCCAGGCGTATGCCCGCAAGGAGTACATGGGCGGCGTTCCGCAAATCCGAATTAGCCAGTTCGATATCGGAGACCCGCGAACGAAGTTCCCGGTGAAGATTCATTTGGTCGCCGCGGAAGCGTGCCAGATTCGTCACATCGCCCTCGAGGCCGCGCGGATCTCGGCGAACCGCTACATCGCGAAGAAAGCGGGGAACGCGTACCACCTCAAGCTCCGCCTGTATCCGCACAACGTGCTCCGCGAGAACAAGATCGCCACGGGGGCCGGGGCGGACCGCATCTCCGAAGGCATGCGCGCCGCGTTCGGGGCGCCCGTCGGTACGGCGGCGCGGGTGAAGCCGGGCATGAAGGTCTTCACGATCTCGACGACGGAGGACCACGTCGACGACGCGAAAGAGGCTCTGCGGAAGGGTGGCGTGAAGTTGCCGACGCCCTGGCGGCTCGAGATCGAACGGGAGAAGAAGAAGGCATAGATGAGAGGGCGCGGCGACCCGCGCTCTTCGATCTTCGTGATCCAGACAAGGGACAGCTTTTTCTTGTGGCGGGTTTCTGGAGGAGCGACGATGGATGAGATCGACCGCCTGCTCGACGTCATCCGAGGCCGCAACGCGAAGACGGTCGGTCTCCAGTTCCCCGTCGGTTTGCGGACAACCGCCGTGGACCTCGCACGGGAAATCGAAACGAAGGCAGGCGTCATGTGCCTCGTCTCCGCGGACCCCTCGTTCGGCGCGTGCGATGTCGCCGAGATGCCCGTCGACCTCATCGTCCACTTGGGGCACGCGCCGATGCCCCACCTCCGGTACAACCGCGTCTTCTTCTACGACCTCCCCGGCACCCCGCTGACATCCATGGCTTTCGTCGACGCAGCGGAGCCGATGCTCCCCAAGCGAGTCGCCCTCCTGACGACGACGCAGTTCCGCCACTGGCTTCCCGACATCCAGCGGCACCTGGAGAAGAAAGGTCACGTCGTCCGGATCGGCGAACCCGACCGGCGGGTGGCCTACGCGGGTCAACTCCTCGGTTGCGACTATCATGCGGCGACGGTCGTGGAGAAGGAGGTCGACGGTTACCTCTACATCGGCACGGGAGACTTCCACCCGCTTGGCGTCGCGATCCTCATCGACAAGCCGGTGATCATCGCGGACCCCGAGCGCGGGACCGCGAGGGATCTGAAGGAGGTTCGAGACCGCGTGCTCCGGCAGCGACACGCCGCGATCGTCCGCGCCCAAGACGCCCGCGTGTTCGGGATCATCATCTCGAAGAAGATCGGCCAGGCGCGGATGGAGATGGCCACGGAGCTGAAGGCCCTCGCCGAGAAACACGGAAGGCAGGCGAACCTGTTCCTCATGGACCTCGTCGCCCCGGAGCTCCTCCAGGGATACCGGGTGGACGCGTGGGTCAACACCGCGTGCCCGCGAATTGCCATCGAAGATATTCTCCAGTACAAGCAGCCGATCCTCACGCCTCAGGAATTCGAGATCGTCCTCGGGGAGCGGGCATGGGACGACTACGTGTTCGACGAGATCCGGGCGTAGCATCCGATTACCTGACTCCTCGCATCGTTCGATGGAGCTGACTCGTGGTCCGCGCCGGGGACGGCCGTCTACGATGACTCACGAATCGTCGCCAACGATGCCGTCCGAAGACGCGCCAGCTCGCCCATGGCCCGCTCATAGTAGGCCTCGCAACGCCGGGCCGCTTCCGCGGTCGACCGCGAGGACCTCGCCGGTCCGACATACTCCTTGACCTGCACGCGCAATCGACCCTTCGTCTCGTAGTGCCAGAAGTACAGGTACACGCGCTTGCGGACGGTGTGAAGGTATACACCACATCCAACTTGCATGGCTTCCGCTAACTTGTTATGGTTATTTAACTATAACAGTCAGGTCTGCGGATGCCGACCATGAAAAGCGCTTTAGCCGTGGAGAGTTCATGTCTGACGGGATGGAGCCGCCGAAGCCAGAAGGGATGCCGCGGAGGAAGCGTCGGGTCATCCTGGTGATCGCAGTTTCGGCGATCGTCGTCGCAGCCGGATTCCTGGTCTGGGAGGTGTTCGTCCGGCCGCGATCCCTCGCGGAGGTCTACGGCTTCGACCACTGGAGTCCGGGAAGTACCGTCACCGTCGTGGGGACGATCACGAGCATCGAACGACAGAACACGAGCTATGGGCCCGAGGTGTATCTCGGACTCGATGGCGGCCCCGGCTGTGCGGGCGTGCCGAGCGTCGTCGGCGACTCGACGGCGAAGTACGAGATCGGCGCCCGGTTCCAGACAACCCTCCACTTCCAACGATACACGATCAACGGAGACCCGGCGGTATCCGCTCCGGAACTTCAGTGTCCGTTCCAGTCGACGCTGTGGGCGATCGGCACGGTCCTGGATGCCGGGAGCCTCTATGCCGGACGGCTCTTCCTCGTCTATAATGGGACCGCGTCGAACGGCACCGTCCACTACGAGATAGTCACCGCGAACGGAGCGGCTTACCGACCCGACACGCTTCCCGCCACGTTGCGCAAGTCCACACCACTCCAAGGATCAGACCCGATCCTCCCTGCCGGCGCCCCCATCGATTCCTTCGCACGCTGGATCGACTTCGGTGGACTGCAATATCTGGGCACGCTCGGAGCGTACCAGGAGTTTCCGATCGTCGACGAAATGACCTCGCTGGCGGCCGGCATCTCACGAAACGGCTCGCTTCGGTTCGTGGACGCGAACCGGAATGGACTCGTGGACGACGGTGACCGTTTGGACGTCAACCTGGCCGCGACGGGCTCGCCGACCACGTGGGACACGTATCAGCTCATCATCGGCGGCCTCTTCGCGGCGCCGGAGACGTACGTGGCCTGCACGCGTTTCATCCTGAACGGTCCGATGGGACCGTTCGACATCCCGTTGCCTGAGAGACGCGACTCCCACGTGAAACTGCGCTATGCCGGGGACACCTTCGGGACGACGTTTACCTCGAGGATCGACGTGCGCCCCGGATTTGGACCCGCGCCTGCGATTTCGGACGTCCGCTTCTTCGTGCAAGCCGGCGACTCATCTGGGAACGGGACCCTCTCCAACCTGCCGATCACCCTGAGCAACGGAGCCTCGCTCTCCCTCACGGACGCGAATGGAAACGCCCGGCTCGACTCCGGCGATATGTTCCGTGCCGCCGGCCTATCGAACCGGACCTCGGTGACCCTGAATCTGGCCCAGGGCAATACGAGCGTCGGAGACATCGTCTGGGTCGTCGGTTACGGCGAGCCGATCGGGCGGGTTCCGACGCTAACGTTCACCACCCAGGGAACGAACCCGTGGCATGCGACCGCGAACTTTCCGTTCTGGAGTCCCGAGCTCGCCCTCAACCGGACCTTGCGTGCGTCGCTCCTGGAGAACGGAATCGCGGTGTTGACGAACGTCTCCCTCGCGAGCGGGATTCTCGGGACCTTCGCGAACGGCACCCTCGCGCTCACCGACTCGGATGGCGACGGAAGCCTTTCCACGGGAGACGTCTTCACGGTGACCGGCGTCTCCACCAACCGGTACGTACTGGAGGTCTCCGTCCTCTACGGATTCCCTTGGCGAGTCTATCTCTGAACTGCGTAACGCCTGGCTTGATTTGCCGTCTCGCAGCGGAAGCGTGATTACGGCCGCGTTCTCTTGCGGTCGCGGAGCTCTGATCGAATGCCCGTCGCCATCGAGGGGATCGTCTGGTATTCGGAAGACCTGGATCGAGCGAGGGCGTTCTATCGAGACGTCCTCGGCTTGCCCCTCCTCCTCGACGAGGGCCACGTCATCCACTTCGACGCGGGTACGGTTCGGCTGGCGATCCATCGATGCCCGCCCGGGGAGAGTCGGGAGGCCCCCGAAGGTTTCCTCGTCTTCGGGGTCGACGACCTCGCCGCCGCCTACGAGGAATTGAGCAAACGCGGAGCCGTGTTCCTGGGAGCTCCCGCACAGCGACCGTACGGTCGGGTCGCCTACCTGCACGACCCGGAAGGACACGAGATCGGGCTTCTGGAGGAACCACGCCAAGGCACGGAAGGCCATCGGCGGGTGGCCCCGCTCGTCGATCGATACGAGCGGGTGGTCGAAAAGCTCGGCCGGTGAAATCGCCACGCGCAAGACCTTTAGGTTTCGCTTCCATTGCTCACACGATGGTCGAGACCTCGGTGGTCCTCTTGTCCGGGGGGATGGACTCGGCGACCGCCCTCGCGATGACGATCAAGGAGGGCCACAACGTCATCGGCCTGACCTTCGACTATGGCCAACGCCATCGGAAGGAGATCGACGCGGCGACCCGGGTCGCGAAATACTTTCGGGTCGCGGACCACCGGATCGTGACGATGGACCTCTCGGCGATCGGCGGATCGGCGCTCACGGATCGGGAGATTCCGGTGCCCGAGCAACGACGCATCGAGGAGATCGGCCACGGCATCCCGATCACGTACGTCCCCGCCCGGAACACGATCTTACTGGCCTACGCGCTCGGCTTGGCGGAGACCACCGGCTCGAAGTACATCGTGATCGCGGCGAATCAACTCGACTATTCCGGCTACCCGGACTGTCGCCCGGAATACTACGCGGCATTCCGGGAGGTCGCCCGTCTCGGCACGAGGCGGGGCGTCGAAGGAGACGTCATCGAGATCCGCACCCCCCTGATCCGTATGTCCAAGGCGGACATCGTCCGGAAAGGGGAGGATCTCGGCGTTCCCTGGGTGCTGACGTGGTCGTGCTACCTCGGCGGGGCCCGGGCGTGCGGCGTCTGCGACTCGTGTCAACTCCGCCTCAAAGGATTCCGCGAAGCCGGGGTGGAGGATCCCTTGCCGTACGGCTCGCGTCGGAGACGCGCGGCGAACGCTTAATAGGCGACGGGCTCATCGGAAGCCCGATGGAGGCCCAAGCCACTGTCGGCTCGCGCAAAGGGAGGGAGTTCCTCCTGAGCGAATGCTACGTGTCGGTCCAGGGCGAGAGCTCCCTCGTCGGCCTCCCGACGATTTTCGTGCGCCTGTACACGTGCAACCTTCGCTGCCGATGGTGCGACTCGATGCACGCGCTCGAGGGCGGGGACTTCACCCGGATAGGTGTCGACGCGATGGTGAAGACGATCCTCGACTTCGCGGGCGACCTTCAGTCCGATGCTCGAGGGATTCGGAACGTGTGCTGGACCGGCGGCGAACCGTTGCTCCAGGCCGAGTCGATCGCCCGCGCGATTGAACGCCTTCCGGAGACCTTGGTCCATTCAATCGAAACGGACGGCGAGATCGACCTATCGGCCTTCGACGCGCTCGTCTCGGACGAACGGACGTCCGGCCGCGTGCGGTACGTGATGGACGTGAAGTGCCCAGGCTCCGGGATGGTCGCGAACAAGGCGTACGCGAACCTCGAGCGCCTTCGGGAGCACGACGAGGTGAAGTTCGTCCTACTCGATCGCGCGGATTACGAATTCGCCAGAGGCGTCCTGTCGAAGGTCGGCACACGGGCTCGGACCGTCCTGTTCTCTCCGGCGACGCCGGCGCACCAGGTCTCGCACGGGCTGGATCCGGGACGGCTCGCATCGTGGATCCTCGAGGAACGCCTGCCCGTTCGACTCCAGCTCCAGATGCACAAGCTGATCTGGCCCGGCCGCGAGCGCGGAATTTAGTCGGCGACCTCGCTTGGAGCGGACCCGCGACACCGGAGGACTTTCATCTTCGGGTGCGTTTGGCCTCCCTGTGCGGTACGAAGAGATCGAACACACCGCGGACGTCGGGATCCGCGCGTACGGGTCCACGCTGAGCGAGCTGTTCGCGAACGCCGCCGAGGGGATGTTCAGCCTCATCGCCGATCTCGACTTGGTCAAAGAAGTCGGGGAGATCGACGTCCGCCTGGAGGCAGAGGACACCCCGACACTTCTCCTGCGCTGGCTCTCCGAACTCCTCTACATCCACGAGACGCAACATCTCCTCTTCTCTTCGTTCGACGTGCATGTGAACGGCACCTCGCTGCGCGGGCGCGCGCGCGGCGAGGCGATCGACAAGACGCGTCACGAGCTCAAACTCATGATCAAGGCCGTGACCCGACACCGACTGACCGTCGACCCCGAGAAAGGCGTCGCCGAGGTCATCTTCGACATCTAGAGGACAGCGAGGACCAGCGATGAAAGCGACTGCGGTAGCCCATCCGATCCAAGGTCTCATCAAATATCATGGCCTCGCCGACCCAGTCCTCCGCCTCCCGTTCCACGATTCGATCAGCGTCTGCACGGCGCCTCTCACCAGCCGCACGACGTTGGAGTTCGGCGGCGTTGCGCGAGACGAGGCGACGATCGACGGGCGGGACGTCAACGCGCGAGACATGGAACGCATCCGCGCGGTGGTCGACGCGATCCGGGGCCGCGCCTCGATCGCGCAGCCGTTCCGGATGGCGAGCGTGAACGACTTCCCCTCGAACATCGGATTGGGGGCGAGCGCCTCCGGGTTCGCCGCCCTCGCGACCGCGGCGGTCCAAGCCGCGGGCCTCCACCTGACGCCCGAGGAGATCTCGCGTTTCGCCCGTCGGGGCGCCGGCTCCGCGAGCCGATCCGTCACCGGCGGATTCAGCAAGTGGAAGATGGGCCTCACGGACGAAGACTCGTATGCGGTCCAGCTGGCCGGCGTGGACTTGCGGATGGCGATGATCGTCGCCCTCGTGCCGGCGTTCAAGCAGACGGACGACGCGCACCGGGAGGTGCTCACGTCGCCGTTCTTCCACGCGCGCCTGGCGGAGATGCCTCGCCTAATCGCCGAGATGGAGCTCGCGATCCGGAAACGGGACATCGGGCAGATTTGCGCCCTCGCGGAACGGGACACCCTGATGCTCCATGGGATCACGATGACCGGGGCCGGCGAGATGGTGCTCTGGCAACCCGACACCCTCCGGGTGATCCTCGCGGTCCGCCGGATGCGGGAGGCCGGAATCCCCGCGTTCTTCTCCATCGACACGGGAGCGACCGTGTACGTGAACACCCTCCCGGATCGGGCCGACGAGGTGCGGAGCGCCATCGAAGAACTCGGGATCCACACGATTCCGTGTGAGGTCGGAGGCCTCGCCCGAATCACGGACGAGCACCTCTTCTGAGCGGAAACCGAGAACGGCACGAGGCAGCCTCGATCGGCTCTGCATCCCTGTCGGATGCATCTGACTATATTTATTTAATTAACAAGTGATATAATTCGGGGGATCACAGTCGAAGCCGGGTGCGGCCGACCGGTCCCGCGACGACCATCGAGCTCGCGGACGGCAGGAAGTACTTTCGCGCGACGTCCCGGACGCGCTCGCCCGTCAGGTCCCCGATGATGTCGGGGTACCGCTCGAGGAAATCCATGCCGAGCCCGTAGTACTCCATCCGATGGAGCTCCGAGGCGACCTCCGCGTTCCGCTCGAGTGACACGATCAGGGAGCCGACCTGGTTGTCCTTCCCGTCCCGGATCTCTTCGAGCGTGAAGGGCTCCGTCCGCAGGCGGTCCATCTCCGACCGGATCGATTCGATCGCCTTGCCGAGGTTCGCGGGGTTCACGCCCGCGGAGATCGACCACATCCCGCCGGCCGTGCGCGCGTCGAGGCCCGAGAACGCGTAGTACGCGAGGCCCTGCTCGTCCCGCAGGTTCCGGCCGAGGCGGCCGTACAACCCGATCCGGCCGAAGAGGAGGTTCGCGAGGTTCAGCGCGTAGTAGTCGGCGTGACGTCGGGGGACGCCGGGCGCGCCGATCGCGATGTCGACCTGGGTCTTGTGCGGCATCGGGATCGACTCGGACCCGGGACGATGCGGCGGCGGGAGGGGGATGGCCGGCGGTCCGCCCTCGTCTCCCCGCAGGCGCGAGAGCGGGTCCGCGATCGCGTCCTCCAGGAGCGCGCGGTCGACGTCACCGGTCGCCGCGAGGATGAGCCCCTCCGGGCCCACGTGCGCCTCGTGGAACGAGACGATGTCCGCACGCCGGATCCGCCGGACCCGGGCCTCGCCTCCCTTCGGGTCCCGCCCGTAGGGATGGTCTTTCGGGAACACGAGGCGGGACAACTGGCGAAACGCGCGGGCGCGGGTGTCGTCCGCCTCGATGCGGAGGTCGTTTAGGAGCTCGCCGCGGACGCGCTCGATCTCCTTCGGCGGGAACGTCGGCTGGGAGAGGCATTCGACGAGGATCCGGACGGTCTCCGCGGCTGTCTCACGCGTGCACCGCCCCTGGAACGAGAGGAGCTCCTCCCCGTTATGGAACTCGAGCGTGGCGCCGATCCCCTCGAGGCGGTCCGCGAGCTTCGCGGCGCTCATCCGGCGCGTGCCGCTCAGGAGGAGCTCGGACGTGAACTCGGCGACGCCGTGGTCGGACCCCTCCGCCGCGACGCCGGCGGGCACGCTCCCCCGGAACGCGATGAACGGGTTCGAGGGCAAGGCGTGTGAGACGAGGACGGCGCCGTTCTCGAGGACGGTCCGGTCCGGGAGGTTCACGCCGGCACCTCCTGGGCGTGGAACCGCACGACCGTGCGGTGCTCGTCGACGAGGTACGTGCGGGCGACCGCGCGGACCCGGTCGGCGCGGACCTTCTCGACCTTCGCGAGGAGCGTCTCGCCGAAGTCCCAGGAGCCGAGGCCTTCCCCTGCGCCGAGGAGGATCCCCTGGAACGTGACGCCGTCCTGTTCGTACCGGGCCCAGGCGCGGACTTGCTGGCGGGCGCGCGCGAGCTCCGACTTCGACGGCGGTCTCGTCCGGAGCTTCTCGACCTCGCGGTCGAGGACGGCCTCGACCCGGTCGAGGGAGGCGCCGCGGGCCAGGGTGACGCTCGCGATCAGCAACGCCGGATCGAGTTTCATCTCCTGCCGCACGCCGACGTCCGTCGCGAGGCGCGCGTCGACGAGCGCCCGGTACAGGCGGTTCGAACGCGGTCGCCAATCCCCCGCCGCGAAGGGCACGATGCCGCGCCAGCCGCCCAGGACCGTCGACAGGAGGACGAGCGCGGGGGTGTCCTCGTGGCTCGCCGCCGGGATGTGCCATCCGACGGACAGGAGATCGGCCGGACCCGGGCGCTCGAGGTCGCTGCGACGCTCGCCGTGCTGCTCCGGCTCCGACAGGCGGAGCGGGTCCGGCGGCGTCTCCGGCTTCAGGGCCCCGAACGCCTCGCGGACGTGCTGCATCGCGACGGCCGGATCGAAGCCGCCGACGAGGATCAGGGACGCGTTGTTCGGCGCGTAGTACCGCAGGTAGTGGCGATAGAGGGGCTCCCGGTCCAACGTCGCGAGATCTTGCTTGTACCCGATCGCCGTCCAGTGGTACGGGTGCACGTGGAACGCGAGCCCCCAGAGCTCCTCTTCGACGGCGAAGTCGGGCTGGTTCTCCGCGCCTTCCCGCTCGCTGATGACGACGGTCCGCTCGGCCTCGACTTCCTTCGGATCGAACGCCGCGTTGCGCATGCGCTCCGACTCGATCATCAGGGCCGTGTCCATCGCGCTCGCGGGGATCGTCTCGAAGTACATCGTGTAGTCCGTGTCGGTGAAGGCGTTCATCTTGCCGCCGAGGCGGGAGATCATCTTGTCGATGTCCCCCTTGCCGAGCTTGCCGCCGCCCTTGAACAGCATGTGCTCGACCCAGTGGGTCGAGCCGGTCATCCCGGGGACCTCGTTCCTCGAGCCGATGCGGTACACGACCCACGTGGACAGCGCCTTCGTGTCCGGGATTGGCCGGAGGATGACCTTCAGGCCATTGTCCAGCGTCTCTACGCGGGTGGGCATCCGACCGGTGGGAAGGCGGGCGGGCGATATCAAGTTGCCCGAGACGCGTCCGGTCGCCAGAACCCGGGAGGGAGCCAGCGGCTCAAACCCTGACTTAGTTGTTCCTTTGCTGGCCCGACGATATCCCTCTCGCGTTCTCCTTTTTCATTCGCTGGTAAAGGGACTCGCGGTAGGCGACTACTCCCGGAGGGAACCGTCCGAAACCTCGCCCGATTCGCCTTTGGCGGGTCCGCTTCCGGTGTCTGATAAATTGCATAAGAATCCGTACCTGTTTTCGCTTGATTCGGAGGTGCGGCCCGACCGAAAGCAAAAAGGGCTCGACTTTGCGCCCGTTCCAGACCAACTTGTATCCTCGCTTCCATCGAGCATTTCGCGCAATCTGGTTGACGAGGATCCCACCGAAATCACGTTGCAACTCTTCCAGGACGGCCCTGTCGGTGTTGTCAACGCATACCCTCGGCACGTATTGGAGATTCCATCGGTCGATGATTCGCACTTTCGCGAGAATCAAACTGCCTTCAGCATCAGTGAATCCTGCCAGATACTCTGCAGACACTTTCCGCGAAACCTGCCTGAGAGACCCACTGCCGTGGGGGCGTCGGCTGGTCGGTCCCCGCCTATTGAGACGCTTGAGACGTCTGTGGAAAGACTCTCTAATCTCCCGCTGACGAGGAGACAAGGGAAGTAGTCGTCCAAGCTGGTCTCTTCTTCGCCGACACGCCCGAAGATGATTCTGGAAGCGTAGCAGCTCGCGAGCTTGTGCTGACTTTACCCTCAGATGGGGTGCGACTTCCAAAATCAAGCGCGCCGCGGCGGCGTTCGTCCAGATTAGGGCGTACGCTGGTTTCCAGTTCCAGCGGCGCGAAGCGACGCCATGCAATGTCCCTCCCCATCCTCGGCGGATTTCCTCGAGAATATGACGATTGCTGTTGTAGACCACGACCCTCGAACAATATTCGTGGAAATGCCCTCGGGGAATCCGAGCGACTGACAGACTGCCTTCGCCGTCCAAGAAACCAGCGAAGTACTCGACCGAAACTACGATGAGACTAAGTCAACCCGTTTGTGCCTAATCAATGACGACCTAGGGGGTCAGCGAAAGTGTTACGCTCGCCGATCTCCGCCTTCGCCTTTTTGAGCCCTAAACTTGGCCGACTCCAGATCGAGTTCAAAGTCCTCTTCCTTCACTTCGCCAGGAGTGAACACCTTGCCGGCTTCGAACTCCAGCTTCTTTTCCTGCTTCTTCCGTTTCTTCGGCTTTTCCTCAACTTGCTGTGGCATAGGGTGCCTCCATCTTCGTGGCGTAAGGATCGAGGAGATCGATTCGCCTGCGCGTCCCGTCGTTCACGATCAACATAGACCAATCAATCATCTCGATATTGAAGGTGTCGCATAGCTCCCTGCGTAGCGCCGCTCGGGTGTCCTTCGGCGGCTCCTGGATCGCCTTTTTGATAGCATCGTCGTCCGTGATGCGGTCGACCAATCCGGCACGCTGCCGCTTGTAGAACAATGAGCGTTCCGCGCCGATCTCGGAGTATTGCTTGCAGGCCATCATCTCGACGTCGGGTCCGGCCTTCTTCTCGCCGGCCTCCTGGATCGCGATGTACCGATCGAGCCATTCGACCTTGTGCGCCAGCTCTTTCGACCGTCGGTTCTCGAGGCCGTCCAGCACCTCCTCGAACGTCCGCAATGCGCGGCGTTCCCAGTCATCTTTCACGATCGATTCGATCTTCTCGAGATAGTACCGCTGAATATCAATCGGCGAAACGGTCCGGCCGTCCTCGAGCTCGACCTTCCACTGTTCCGGATTCCGGATCTCGACGTTGTGCCACAGATCCCGGATCGGATCCTTCAGCCGAGGCACGTCGCTCAGGAGTCCGTCTTCCATGAGCTGCAGCACGCCCGAGGTCACGAAGTGGCGGAGCATGATCGCGGTCTCGTTCATCAGCGCGTCGCCCACGATGACGTGGAGGCGCCGCCACAGACGGCCATCGGCGTGGGGTTCGTCGCGGGTGTTCAGGATGCCGGTGTCGTGCATCGTCTCCCCGCTGACCACCTGGGACGTGAGGAAGGCCATCGGCGACAGGACGTACTTCCCGCGGACGATGTCGCCCGCCCCCGTGTAGATGATGCGGGTCGCGAGATGCGGGACGAGGTCGCGGACGTACTGGCCCGGGAACGGGACGTCGCGGGAGACGCAGTAGTTCTCATGGGACCCGTACGAGGTCCCGTCGGGCGAGGTGTTGTTCTTGAACGCGTGGATCTTCATGTCGCCCGTGTACTTCTCTTCCATGACGCGGCGGAGCCAGTCGAGGACCTTCTCCCCGGCCTTCTCCCAGATGACGACGTCATGGAAGTTCGTCGTCTCCGCCGTGCTGACCTCGAAATGCCCGACGTCGTAGTAGACGCGCGAGCCGTTCGTGATGAACTCGCCGGCGAGGTGCAGGTCGGAGTCGCGCAGCAGGTCGAGCGCCATCATGTGGGGGTCGAACCCCATCGTGCCCATCTTGCGGCAGTACAGCGTGTACTCGTGCTCGGTCCCCTGGACCATCTTCCTCATGCGTCACCCGACCATCGGGTCCGCACCGGTCCGGAAGACCTCCCGCTGGCGCTTCTCGTAGACGTACAT
>DATMDM010000118.1:0-3270 GCA_035557795.1 Thermoplasmata archaeon
CCTTCAGAGGGACGCTTCGTAATCATCGATCGTGAACGTAAACTCTTCGTCGGACTTCACGGCCCCGCGCGCCTTGAGGACCTCGCGGGTCAAGAGCCAGTACACGGTCGCGAGGGCGCGACGGCCCTTGTTGTTCGTCGGAACGACGAGATCGACGTCCCGCGTCTCGTTGTTCGCATCGCACAACGCGACGACCGGGATGCCGACGTTCAGCGCTTCCCGGAGCGCCTGCTGATCCGCCGCCGGGTCGGTGACGAGGAGGACCTCCGGCTCCATGAACTCCGGGAGATTCGGATTCGTGAGGGTGCCCGGTACGAATCGGCCGGCGAGGACCTTCGCTCCGACGTTCTTCGCGAAGAGACGCGCGGGCTTCTGGCCGTACTGGCGCGCCGCGACCACGAGGATGTTCTCCGGCTTGAACCGGGCGAGGAACTTCGCCGCCTCCCGGATGCGAGTGTCGGTCTTCTTGATGTCCAGGACGTAGAGGCCGTCAATCCGGACTTTGTAGATGAACGGCTTCATGTCGGCGCTTTTCTGCTGCGTCCCGATGTGCACGCCGGACGTCAGGTACACGTCCTCGGGGACGAGAAGTCCCTGGACGCCCGTCTGCTCTTCTTCCTGCATCATGCGCCTGCCTGGAGTTGTTCCTCGATCCGGATGAGCTCGTTGAGCTTCGCGATTCGCTCGCCGCCGACCGCGCCCGTCTTGATGCCAAGGCATCCGAACGCCACGGCGAGGTGGGCGATCGTGTCGTCCGTCGTCTCACCGGACCGGTGCGACATCACGGTTGCGAACCCGGATTTGTGGGCCAGGTCCACGGCGGCCCGCGTCTCGGAGAGCGTCCCAATTTGGTTCGGCTTAATAAGGATAGCGTTACCCGCGCGGAGTTCGATCCCGCGCCGCAATCGCTCCACGTCCGTGACGAAGATGTCGTCGCCGATGACTTTGCATCGACCCCCGATGCGCTGGGTGAGATCCGCGAACGCACCGAAATCCTCTTGTTCGAACGGGTCTTCGACGCTGAACAGCCCGTAGTCCCGGACGAGCCGTTCCACAAGGTCGACCTGTTCCTCGGGGGAAATCGTTCGTTCGCGGTACCGATACTTCCCGTTGCGGAAGAACTCGGAGGCGGCCAGATCAAGCGCCGGTTGCACCGCGAATCCGGCCTCCTTCGAGGCCACGCGACACACATCTGCCAGGAGGGAAAGCGCCTCCTCGTCCGCGAGTTTCGCCACCCACGCTCCCTCGTCCCCGCGACCGAGGGCCGCGTCGGGGAGCATCTTCGCCAGCGCATCGCGCACCAGGCCGTGAACCCGAGCATTCGTGAAGACGTTTCCCGAGACCGTCGGCCCCTGAGACACGACCAAAAATTCTTGGATGGTCGTCCCGCCGACGGCGTGACGGCCGCCTCCAATCACGTTCCCCAGCGGAAGGGGCAAGGACAACCGCGCGCGACCGCCCAGGTATCGGAACAGCGGTTTCCCGGATGCGGCCGCCGCCGCCTTGGCGTTCGCGAGCGAGACCGCCGTCGCGACGTTGCAGCCGATCCGGGCGAAGTTCCGCGTGCCGTCGATCTCCCGCAACCTGCGGTCGAGGCCGGCCTGATCCGATACCTCGCGGCCTTTGATCGCGGGTCCCACGGACTCTCGGAAGATCCGGATCGCTTCGTCGACGCCCCCTTCCGGCAACGCCTTGGGTTCGTGGGCTCCGGTGCTCGCCCCGCTCGGTGCCGCGGCACGGCCGGTCACACTCCCCACGCGAATCTCGACCTCGATCGTCGCATTGCCGCGGCTGTCGAGAATTTTCCGAATCGAGGCACCGTCAATCGAGGGCATCCGCGAACCTCCGGACGTTCAGAGGCGAGCTCCCGGAGGAGAATTCTCGGAATGCGATGTCGAGTGGGTCCGCTTCTCGGTCCAGCGCCGTAATCGTCGGCGCTCCCATCGAAATTTGCAAAGCGCGCGCCCCGATGATCCGGGCCCTCTCGAAACGAGTGTAGATCAACGAGGCGGTCTCCGCCGCGACCAAAGTGCGGCCCGCTAAAAAGGTTTCTGCCGCGACGGTTCACCGGAAGTGATGCCGCACGACGATCAGGTAGATCAGGATCAGACCGGGGATCACCGCCGTGATTGGCGACGCGAAGCTTCCCACGATCGAGAGGACCATCACGATGACCGCGAGCCACCAGGCCCAGCCGCGCAGGTGGAGGAGTCCGACGCCGACCCCGATCCAGATGAGGCCGAACACGAGGACGATCGCGCCGATCACACCCGCGGCCAAGCCGAAACCGAGCGGCAGGCCGACTCCCACGAGAATCAGCGGCGCAACGAGGAACAGGACCCCGACGAGGACGATCAAGATTCCTAGGAGGATCGTGAGGACTGCGAGCAGTGTGACGCCAATCGGCCGAGGCGCCGACGGCGCGTACGGCCCCGCCGGATGGGATCCGGGAGACGAGGAGGCCAATGAATGTTCTCCGAAAAATCGGAAAAAGCTAGAGGATAACTACTCTTCGCCGCGAGTTTCAGAAACGAGAACACGGCGCTCCGAAGAACCGGTGCGCCGGACAGCAAGCGGAATGAGGAAAGGACGGAGGGCGTTCCGCCGCTCCGTCGTTCGCCGAATCTCGGATTCGTTCAGGTGGGAGGCATTGATGGAGGCATCATGGGCGGGGCCATGCCCGGAGCCATCGGTGCCGGGGGCTTCCAGACGATTCCGAGAATCCCGCCGACGAGGCCCAGGATGAGTCCGATGAAGAATCCGCCAAGGCTGATGATGCTGAATAGCGAAAAGAGCAGGACGATTACGCCCCAGGCCACGTGTTGCTGCGGCTTCATCCACAACATCACGGCGCCGACGAGGACGATGATCGCGAAGATCAGGCCCACGGCACCGTAGATGACAAGTAAGTCTGCAGAGCCCCCGATAACCATGAACGAGCCGATGGCAGACATGATCGCCATCACAACAATCGCACCTAATAGAATGAAAATCCCTCCAATCAGAGACAACACAAACGCGGCCGTTGGCTTTTCGCTCATAGCAAACCTCTCCCGAGATTCTGCGAGTTGTATCAAAATACCATTATAAAAGTATTGCGGACATGGTTCGCGGAGATAGATTGTCGGGACCACACACTTTATCAGGGGTCACCCCTTGCACCCGCGGTGATTCCCCCATGGTGCAAGGTTATTGCGTGAAGTGCCGAGCCAAGCGGGAGATCAAGAACCCGGTCGCGGTCAAGCTAAAAAACGGCAAGCCCGCGATGAA
>DATMDM010000119.1:0-29251 GCA_035557795.1 Thermoplasmata archaeon
GAAGTAGGCGGAAAAGTCCTTTTCTTCAATGTGACGGGACCGAGGTCCTCCAATGCCGTGTGTGTCAGGTCGCCATCCCGTCAAGATGGCCGCAGCGAAAAGGGAAAGGTGCCCGTCTAAGAGGGCGGGCGTGAGGGGACAGACAAAGGCAGCGTGCGCGTCTTGAACACGAAGGCTTTCGGGTGTGTCGATAGCCTCCAAAGTGTACCGACTCGATGGGTGGAGCGCCAGGACAGGATTCGTTCTTATGGAGGGACCAGAGCAAATTTTACGGGTTATCTCCCCATGCACAGCAGGTGCGCTAATACAGGTCCCCATTACAAGTCGAGTTCAAGGAAGGTAAAGGGAGGAGGCCGCTCGGCCTCCTCATGAGGGGACAGGACGATCTGGAAGTCTACGAGTTCTGCTCAGCCTACACCGTCGCCCTCGTCGGAAGACTGTCGGACAAAACCCTCTCTGACAACCCCATCTGGAGAGATAGCGGACCCGGAGGGATTCGAACCCTCGACAGCCGGATTAGAAATCCGGTGCCCTATCCGTGCTAGGCGACGGGTCCGGCGTGGGCACAGAACGGCATCCTAATAAACCATCGACCTCCGGCTCGGATGTTTGCTCCGGACGCCGAAGACCGTCACGAGAGATGGCGTCAGAGGTCCGTAAATCCCGGCACGCCGCCCAAGTTCGCCGCGGCCCGAACGCCGTTCACGGCGGCGCGCGCGACCTCGCGAACCGCGGCATGATGCAGGACGTCGAACGCTCGGTGGTCAAGGCGGGGTCCCTTCGGCGTTCGCCTCGTGAATCCGAGGATCGTGTCCCCGTCGGTCGACAGGTGCGCCGGCCGCACTGCGAGGGCGATTCCGTCGTGGGCGAGCTCGACGAGCCGTGCGAGCTGTTCGTGATCCAACGGCGCGTCCGTGCCGAGGACGCCGATCGTTGTCCCGAATCGCGTCCTGGAACGCTTGAGATATTCCTCGGCGACATCTTCCATCTCCCGGTATCCCGTCCCGTCCTTTCGGAGGGTGCCGCCGATCGTTCGGTTCTCGAAAGGATCATAGACATTGCCGACGCAATTCGTCACGACGACCGCGCCGACGGTCCACGAGCCGACGCGGGCCGCGCTGCTCCCGAGTCCTCCCTTCGTGCCGCCCGTCTTCCCGAAGAACGGTCCCACGGTGGCCCCCGTCCCCGCGCCGACGTTTCCTTGAGCCACCGGTTTCGTCGACGCATCCACGCACGCCTCGTATCCGAAGTCCGTGTAATCAAGTCCGTCGGTGTCGGCGAACTCGAGGTCGTAGATGTTCGTCCCCATGATGGCGGGCATGGCACCGCCTCCTTTCGCGGAAGCCAGCTTGTGTTCCAGGAGAAAGCGGCGGATCCCTCGGACCGCGTCGAACCCGTAGACATCTCCCCCGGTGAGCAGGAGCGCGTGGCGTTCGACGAACGTCTTCCCGAGGTCCGAAGCGGCGGTGTCATAGGTTCCCGGCCAGCCGCCTCTCGCATCCGCAAACGCCATCGCCGGAGGCTCGAGCAGCACGACCGTGGTCCCGGTCCGCCGCCGGATGTCTTGCGCATGGCCCACCCGGACGCCTCGGATTGCAGTGAGCGTCGAGTTCGCGGCGATGGCCTCCACACGGAACTTCGCAGGGACCGCCGGAGCCGTATTTAACGGATGTGCGACGGCGTCGACTGACTCAGCCCGGGAGATCCGCGACGGCGAAGGAGACCTCGCGCGCGGCGAGTTCCGGCACCACGAGTTCCGTTGGAAGTTCTTCCGGGGCGAGGACGCCCGCGCGTGGCAGGCGTCTCGAGTGGATCATCATAACCGCAGCCGCGGACGCCGCCGCGGTCAAGAAGCGTTCCGCGGTCGTGCCCCGACGGCGGTTCGCCTCCCGATGTTCCATCGTCAGCGAGGCCCGCGCGGTGGATTTCGTTCCGTCGCCTTTCGTGCCATGCACCTCGACGACAATCCCGAGCGCCCCCGGAAGAGGCCCGATCAGGGTCGACGGCTCGGGCATCGCGGCCATGAACGCATCGCGGAACGGGATCTGCGTGAGGCCGACCTTCACCTTGTAGTCCGGCCTCAGGAGGCCCAGGGCATCGAAGGCATGGATCGCCCGCTCGAGTTCCGGGTTGACGTCGTGTTTGTAGTCGACCCAGCCCACCGGCTTCCCAAGGTGGGTTGGCAACGTGAGGACCTCCTCGTGCCAGAACCAGTGCACGCGCCGCTTCCCAATCGGCGGCGGGAACTCATAGAGTTCGTCCCCGCTCGCGGGCTCCTGCTCACGGAATTCCTCTCCGTCCCAAACGATCGGATTGGACAGCGCCGCGCTGATGAATACCTCGCGCGAATAGAGCGGGAAGCCGTCCGTGGCCTTCTCTCCGGTGGCCGCCTTGCGGATCAGGATCCGGTCGATTTCCGCGAAGCGGTCCGCAACCACACGTGCCATGACGTTGGAGATCCCCGGGTCCGAACCCATCGAGACGACCGCGCTGATCTCCCGATCCCGCCAACGCGAGTCCAACGCGAGCTGCTCGAGGACACCGCTCTTCTCTCCCGCCACCGGCGGACTGTATCCCGCGCTATCGACATAGCTGCATCCCGCCTCGAAGCACGCCTCCATGACGCGGAGGTTGTGCGCCGGCAGTGTCGCATTCACCGCGACGTCCACGCCCGCGAGGATGCGATGCAGCGCCGCCGGGTCTGTGACGTCCGCCTCGAGGGCGGTGAGCGACGCCGTCTTGCCGAGCGATTGCAGTGCGCGAGAGCGGTCCCCTCGCTTGTCGACGATCACGATCTCGTCGACGCGCCGGTCGGCCGCGAGTTCCAGGGTGATGATCCGCCCGAGTCCGCCCGTCCCGAGGACCGCGGCCTTCACGCGCGCATCGAAGCGGCTGTGCGCCCTTAGAAGTTTCGACGCGGTTCTTCACTTGCCGACAATCGGTGACCCAGGTCACCCGGGGTCCATCTCGGCCAATCCATTCGCGACTCGCTCGCGACCCGCGTAGACATTGAATCGTCCTGCGCGAGCGAAGCCCACCAAGGTCATGCCGAACTCGTCCGCGAGGGACACGGCCAGGCTGGACGGGGCGCCGACCGCTACGACGATCGGGACGCCCGCGACGGCGGCTTTCTGCATGATCTCAAAACTCGCTCGGCCGCTCACCGCGAGGATCCGATCGGAGAGCGGCACACGGTCCGCGAGAAACGCCTCTCCGATCACCTTGTCGACCGCATTGTGTCGCCCGACGTCTTCCCGTAAGCTCAACAGTTTCCCGTGGTCGTCGAAGAGACCCGCGGCATGGAGGCCGCCCGTCTCGGAGAAGAGGGCCTGGTCCTGGCGCAGTCGCTCCGGCATCGACGCAATCGTTTCTCGGTCGACTCGCGGACTTCCGGGCGGCATCGGATGGCGGGCCGCCACGCGAACCGCCTCGAGGGAGGTCTTTCCGCAGACTCCACACGACGAGGTCATGTAGAAGTGGCGGCTCAAGCGGTCTGCCTGAAAGGCAACATCGGTCCGAATCACTGCGCTCACGATGTTGTATTCCTGTGCGATCCCCGGGTCGGTGCAATACTCAATCCGCACAATGTCTCTCTTCCGGACCACGATGCCTTCGGTGAGGAGAAAGCCCGCGGCAAGTTCGAAATCGTTCCCGGGCGTACGCATCGTGACGGAGAGGGAGGTCGTGGTTCGATCGCTCTCTTTTCCCGTCTCGACCCGGACTTCCATCGGCTCCTCGGCGGCGATGACATCGGTTTCCTCCGCGGCGACCTCGCTTCGAATTTTCCAAACCTTGGCTCGAATCGTTGGGCCTGGTCTTTTCATGCGTTCCCCTTCGCCGCCGCGGGCGCGATCCGCACAAGCGCGTTGTAGTCCGGCATCTCGCACTGCGGGTCGACCACCCCGCGGCGAATGAGTACGTTCCCTTCCGGCCAATAGATCTGCACGTTCCGCGGCCGGATCGGGGCGATGTGCACCTGCCCTCGATACGAGCCGAGGTCGTTCGAAATGAGGACCTCATCTTGGTCCGCCACGCCGAGCGTTTTCGCATCCTCCGCGGACATGAGGACATCACTCCGACGTGCGCCGAACAGGAAGTCGACCTCCCCGTGGATCATCGAGTTGAACTGCTTTCCGCGGCGCGTGCTGAGAAGGAATTGTCCGGGAGGGATGTCCGCGTCCGGCAATGCAACGACGGTGAACCGGGCCCTCCCATCCGGCATCGGGAACACACCGCCCTCGCACAGTCGCGGGCCGCCGTACTGGAACGCATCGCCTTTCGCGCTCAGTTTCTCGATCCCCTGGTACGTAGGGATGGCCTTTGCGATCTCCCGGCGGATCGCGGCGGCGTCGTCAAAGTGGACCAGGTGGGCCGAATCCGGGAGCGACCGCTCCGCGAGGTCCATGAAGATTTCCCATTCCGGTCGGCTCTCTCCGATCCGGCGACCCGGGATTTCTGGGGAGAAGTAGACTCGCCGCTCCGTCGACGTCTCGGTGCCTCCGCCCCGCTGTTCGTATCGAGTCTGCGCCGGGAACAGCAGGACCGTCTCCTCGGGTTCGACGAGCATCTGGCTCGTAAGGATGAGGTCTTGATGGATCCGGAGCGGAATGCGTTCGAGCGCCGTCCGCACATATTCGGGCTCCGGCAACGTCTCGAGGAAGTTGCCGCCCGCGAGGTACAGGACGTCGAGGCGACGCTCGTGGGCCGCATCGATCATGCCGACCGCCGTCATGCCGGGCATCGTCGGAGGCCGGAAGCCCCAGATCTTCGCGAACCGATCCGCGTTCTCGTCGTCGACCGGGAAGCCGAGGCCGTACGCCGCGGGCTGCGCTCCCATCTCGGAGCCGCCCTGGACGCCGCTGTGGCCCCGGATCGGCATGAGGCCGCACTTCTCCCGCCCGACGATACCGCGTGCGAGCCCGAGGTTCACGATCGCCTTCACGTTGTCCACGCCGAACCGGTGGTGGGTGATGCCCATGCTCCAGACGAAGATCGCGGACTTGGCCTCGTGGTACATCCGGGCGAAGTCGAGCATCCGATCCCTCGAGACGCCCGACTGCCGTTCGAGCTGTTCCCACGTTTGCGACGCGACCTCCACGCGCACCGGATAGAAGCCCGTCGTGTGCTTCTCGATGAAATCCTCGTCGACCCAGCGGTTCTCGATCAGGTGCCTCAGGACGCCGTTGATGAAGGCGATGTCGCCGCCCGTGTGGACCGCGAAGAACTCGTCGGCGAAGCGGGTGCCGAACAGCGCGCTACCGGGGACGGAGGGCACCCAGTACCGTTCGAGCCCGGGCTCCCGCATCGGATTCACGACCGCGACCTTCGTGCCTTGTCTCTTCGCGTAGTACAGATACTTCATCGTCACGGGCTGGTTGTTCGGCACGTCCGAGCCGAAGAAGACGATTAGATCGCTGCCGATCCAATCCGAGTACGAGCAGGTGGAGGCCGCGGCGCCGATCGTGTCCTTCAGACCGGTGGTACTCGGCGAATGGCAAGGCCGGCTGGAATTGTCGATGTGGTTCGTGCCCAGGAACCGGACCACTTTGTTTGCGACGTAGTACGATTCGTTCGTCATCCCTCGGGACGTGATGAAGAACGCGAGTCGGTCCGGGCTCGTCGCGCGGATCTGTCGGGCTGCAAATTGGAGCGCGTCGTCCCAGGAGATGCGACGAAAGCCACGGTTCCCTCGGTGGCGAATCATCGGGTATCGCAGCCGGCCGAGTTCCCGAAGTTCCTGGGATGACTTCGATCGCAACGCTTTGGCGTCCTCGAGTCGCCGGATGCGCAGCGGCCCCATCGTGTTCAGCGGGAGCAGGTCGAGGCGGACCGTGCAGAGATGGATCCCTTCCATCGTGAAATCGCGTAGGCCGGTTGTCCCGAGGGCACAGCCGTCACAGACGCCGTCGCGGAGAATGCGCCACGTGAAGAACGGCCGCCGCTTGTTATTCCAGGCGGACCGGAAGACTTCGCGGTAGTTGTGAGGCTTCGTGAAGCCCAGCCCGAACGGGACCGGGCTCACGCGCCGGACGCCCTTCCGCCGCCCGCGGGAGGCCACGTCCCGAGGAAGCGCCGACGGCTTATCTTCTTGTCTCCGCCTGGGGGAATCTGGGGTAAACAAGATTGCACCCGGACCTTCGTCGCGGAATCCGCCCTTTGAATCGGGACCACGAAGGTTCTCTCGTCTCCAGTGAATCGTTAAATAGCCTCCTCATGCTCCGAGAAGACGGAAGTCGAGACGTGCAGGAGACCCGTGGATTGGGCGACGCATCCGGTGGTTCGGTCGAGGTGTATGTGCCGTATCCTCTCCGGGGACTCACGAACGGAGTCGGGACCGTCGAGCTCCACGCAGCCAATCTGGGACAAGCGATCGCCGAGTTGAATCGTCGATTCCCCGGGCTCGCCTATCGGATCCTGGACGACCAGGGTCGACTCCGGCGATTCGTGAACGCGTTCGTCAACGATGAGCCCGTGTCGCATCTCAGTCCCAATGACGTCCCGCTGCGCGCGGGAGATGTGGTGACGATCCTTCCTTCGGTGGCTGGTGGTTGAATGGCGGCGGTCAAGAAAGGCGATACCTTGGTGCTCGTCGGGACTCGAAAAGGCTTGTTCCTCTTCCATTCGCGGGATCGGAAGCGGTGGTCGTCGCGGGGTCCTTACTTCGAAGGCGACACGATCCGTCATGCGATTTTGGATCCGGACAACGGGAAGACCGTGTTCGCCGGGGTGACGAGCGAGCACTGGGGACCCGTCGTGGCTCGGAGCACGGACTTCGGGGGGAAGTGGAGCATCCCGAAGGAAGGTCCGCGATTCTCGAAGGAGTCGGGAATCAGTGTGACGAAACTCTGGCAACTCCAAAAAGGGGCCGAGGACGATCTGTACGTCGGCGTCGAACCGGCCGGATTGTTCCGGAGCGAAGACGATGGCGCCACGTGGTCGTCCGACGACGGGTTGAACTACCGCGAGGGCCGCGATAAATGGGAACCGGGGGGCGGCGGCCTCTGCCTCCACACGATCCTCCCGTACCCGGGCGATTCCAAGCGCATGCTGGTCGGGATTTCGGCGGCGGGCATCTTCGCGACGAAGGACGCAGGCGAGTCCTGGTCGATGTACGATGCCGGGATCCGATGGTATGGGAAGCAGAAGCTCTACGACCGGGAGGACCTCAGCACCTGCGTCCATAAGATGGTCCGGGACCCTCAAGACCCCGCCATCGTGTACCAGCAGAACCACGCCGGCATGTACCGGCGCACGAGGGGAGATCCCGCATGGAAGATCATCGAGAACGGCCTGCCCATTTCCAAGAGCACGGGGGGCGCCTTCGGGTTCCCGATTGCGGCCCATCCGCACGATCGCGCGACCGCCTACGCAGTCCCCCTCGTGGGTGACTACAACCGGGTGACGCCGGGCGGCGCGATGGCCGTGAGCTGTACGACGGATGGCGGCAAGCATTGGACCAAGATGACGAAGGGGCTTCCGCAGCGGGATGCGTGGTTCACCGTCTTGCGAGAGGGACTCCGCACGGATTCGAATGATCCGGCGGGAGTGTACGTGGGCACAACGACAGGCCAGTTGTACAACTCTCGCGACGACGGCAATTCATGGCAGCTGATGGCCGATCACTTGCCGCAAGTCCAGAGCGTCGAAGCCGGCATCGTCGGCGGTCGGTGACCCGCCCCGTCGTCGGCCCTTTTGAGCGATGCGGCCTATTCGGGATCCGTGGACACGGCTCTGATTCTAGCCGGCGGATCCTCCCGACGTTTCGGTCGGCCGAAGGCGCTGGAGGTCGTCGCCGGGACGACCATCGTGGAGCGGGTGGTCGAAGCCGTCGCCCCCTTCGCCGGCGAAGTCGTCGTCTCGATCGCCGAGGCACCGATGGCCGAAACCTTGCGGCGTTTGATTCCCACCGCGGCGTTCGTGATCGATCGTCGGCGCGGGAAAGGCCCGATCGAAGGTATCATGCGGGGAATCGAGGTGGCTCGCGGAGAACGGCTTCTCCTGGCGCCTTGTGACGCCCCGCTCCTTCGGCCTGGGTTGTACCGACTGCTCCTTGCATCCCTCGGCGACCACGACGCCGCCGTCCCCAAACTCGACGTCTTAGATCCAGTCCGAGCGGTCTATCAAGTCGCCGCCCTTCGTCGCATTCTTTCGCGTCCGAAGGTGGACCTGCCCTCGCCGTCTTCCCTGGTGGATCGGCTCGACGCCGTGTTCGTGCTCGAAGATCAGTTGCGGACCGTCGATCCGCGACTGGATTCGTTCCTGGACGTGAACGACGCGTCCGACCTCGAGCCGGTCCTGGCTCGCATCAAGTCAACTTCACGTTCCGCGTGATCGGCGAGACGGTCTCGACGTACCCCTTCGGTTCCGTGTTCGCCAAGATGTCGCGGAGGAGTTTGGTCCGTTCTTTCTCGGGTACGCGATCGAGGAACTTCCGCTTCTTCCCGGTCTTCTCCCAGTCGCGGAATTCCTCCTGCTTCGACACGTACAGCGACTTGACGGTGTTCTGGACGAACTGGGTACCGCCCACGCCGAGCTTGTCGGCGTCGTAGTCGCGCTGCACGAACTCGATGAAGAACCATTCGTCGTCGAAGAGCTCTCGCGTGAAGGACTGGAGCAGAGGCCCGAACGAATCCTTGTCTTTGTAGATCGGCGTCAAGAACTCGGCGCCTTTCGATTCGAGGTACGACTTCAGCTTCTCGATGTCGGTCGTCCGAAGGGCGAGGTGTTGCATATACGTCTGCGCGTCCTTCTGCGGCTTCCCCGCGAATCCATACGCGAACGGAGCCTGTGCGTGCGATACCTCGTTCGGGGCGCTCATCCCGAGCACGACCGCGAGCCGCTCCCCGGTCAGGGGATTCAGGCATGCGAACGTCGCCATCGCGGTCTTCTCTTCGCCGACTCGCTCCGTCTCGTACACCGGCGAATAGCCGCTGTTCAGCAGAAAGTCCCGCAGCGCGCGGTACGTGTTGACGTCCCGGCACAGGACCGTCTTGTGGTCGACTTTGAGTTTCAAGAACGCGGGAAGGGCCGCCATTCGTTCACCACTTGCGAATCGAAACCGGGGACGATAACCCTTTCGTGGCACGGCCTGGCACGGGATGCTACGGTGGCCGTCTCACGCCGGCGCAATCGAGTTCTCGAGGACTCCGATTCCCTCGATCTCGATCTCGACCCGATCGCCCGGTTTGAGGTAGCGAGCTCGGTCTCCTCGCTCCAGCTCGCAGCCTCCGGGGATCGTGCCGCTCCCCCAGACTTCGCCCGCATGGATCGGCTGGAAGCGGGAGAGGAATTCGAGCATCTCGGGGAACGACCAGAGGGCTCGCTGGCCTTCGCGGACCCAAGGATTCTCGTGAACGAGGGAGCGATACCGGTCTCGGAGCCGCTCTTCATTGTTCACGCGGACGACGATGGACTGATCCCGCAGGTCCCCGAATTCGTCGCGGGTCACGATGCACGGTCCGAGGGCGTTCGCCCAGTCTTTCCCGGGAGCGGGCCCCATCCCGGTCCGCGTCGCCGTGGCCTGGAGGTCTCGGGCCGAGAAATCGTTGAAGATCGTGACACCGAAGAGATGGGCGTTGGCCTTCGCCGCGTCGATGTCCCGCCCGCCTTCACCGAGGACGAAGCCGATCTCGGCCTCATAATCCATCTTGGCCGAAGGGACCAGCCGCGGGGTCCGTCCCTCGAACGTCTCGAAGCGCATCGGAGGGATAGCTTCCTTCGTCCCGACGACGTTCAATGGATTGCCGTTGTAGTAGGCAGGCAGCGCGTCCCACTCGGGCGGGATCTGCGCCCATGCGGCCGCCCGCGTGCGCGCGACATGGGCCCGAAACGCGAGGAAGTCTCGTAGCAGTCGCGGAGCGATCGGCGAATGGATCCGCACATCGCCCGGTCGAAACGCCCACAGCGGCGCGTCGGACTCGATCTTCTCGGCCTCGGCGAGCACCCGGAGCGCCCGGTCCCATACGTCGCCGTTCAATCCTGGACACGCATCGATGAACTCAAGCGTGTCCGCCGGGATGGCGGAATCCACCGCGGAGAGGTCGATAACCTTTTCCCAGTGGTCCCACCGGCCGAGGACCGCGCCCAGGCGGGGAGGCCCTCCCGCCGTCGAGAATCGCACGAGCCTCATGCGCGCCTCCGCGGTCCTCGGAACCCGAATCGAATCCAAACCTGCGAGAGGGCCACGGTTTCACCTCAGTTCAGGCGGAGGGCGATTCCCAACCTTCGCCAGCGGGTTGGGCCCGCTGGACGTTCTCGGACCAGCTCAGGACGTACGCGGGATCGCGGTATGCGAAGCCCTCGGTCGTGATCCGCATGCTCTCGAAGTACGTGTCGAGCATGACCGCGAGGCGCGCCTGCACCTTCCCCCGGGCCGCGAGCGAGCGCTCGGCCGCGTTCCCCTGGGGACTGTGCGGCGTGGAGCCGGGGTGGAAGGTGAACGAGCCTTCCTCGATGACCCCTTCACGGGCGCCGTAGAAGGCGTTGCAGAAGAACATCAGCTCGTCCGAATCGACGTTGAAGTGCGCGTACGGGGCCGGGACCTCCCGCGGGTGCCAACCGGCCATCACGGGAACGAACGAGCAGAGAGAGAAGCCGCTGTGAGGGACGTTGCCCGACTGGAACGTCTGGTGCATCGGCGGAGCCGTGTGGATCTCCCGCGCAATGCCATGATGGCTTTTGATGTCGAAGACGAACGGGTACAGCGCGCCTTCCCACCCGGCCAGATCGAACGGGTGGTGGCCCAATGTGATCCGGGTAATCTTCCCGCCGCCGTGCTTCACGTCGATCGGAAATTCCCCGCGCTCGTCCCTGAAAGGCGGCAAGTCCGGCGTCTCGATTTCCGTCTCGACGACGGGCGACATCAGGGTCGCTTGGCCCTCCTTATTTAGGTAGTGCGGTGCGAAGTTGATCGGATAGATCGACTCCACCAGGAGGAACCACGCCTTCGGCGACGTGAGGTCGATCCGGTACGTGGTCCCCTTCGGGATCGCGACGTAGACGTCCTTGCGAAACTTCAGGTCCCCGTACTCGGAGCGCACGACGCCCTCGCCGTCCTGGACGAAGTACACCTCGTGTCGCTCCCCGTTTCGAAAGAACGTGTCCTTCGGCATCGACTCGATCGGCTTCGAGACCGAGATCGATGTGCGAGGCCCGTGGACGATCGGCTTTCGCGAGGAGAGCGCGTGTCCCTCAAACGGAATCCGTCCGGTGAAGATGTGGTACGGTTGCAGGACGTCCGCTTCAGGCGGGAACTCCGGCACGAGATCGAAATCCCCTTTCGTCGGAGCCTTCACTTGCTCCGTCGGATAGAAGCGCACGTGAAGCTTCCGCGACCACGCTCCGCTGAAGCCGTACGACCCGTGGATTTCCTCCCGCGCGAGGACCTTCGGGATGGCGTAGAACTCCGTGTGAGGCGTCGAGGGCACGGTGCCTTTCCGGACGATCATCGCCATCGTGGCCTCCTCCGCCCGCGGAGATAACGGCGCCTCGGCTTAAACCCGCGGGACCTCACGCACGTCGGCGGGATTGCGCGTATCGGATGCCGCCTCCCGCGAGGAGGACTTCTCGTTGGTACGGCCGTAACTCGACGCGGACCGACGTCTTCGTGCCGCGCGTGAGATTTTCCACAGTTGCGTCGCCGCGTCCGCGGATCGCCGCGAGGAGGTTCGTGATCCGGAGGCGGTCGCCTTGCTGGATCCCGTCGGACGCTTTCGGGTCCACGAACGTGACGGGCGGGATGCCCGAGTTCACGAGGTTGTCCATGTGGATCCGCGCGAAGCCCTTCGCGAGGACGAGGTGGACTCCAAGGAACATCGGTGCGACCGCCGCGTGCTCCCGAGAGGAACCTTGGCCGTAGTTCTCCCCCGCGACGATGAAGCCGCCGCCCGCTTTCTTCGCGCGTTCCGGGAACGTCGGGTCGACGTATTCGAAGACGTGCTCCGCGATTGCAGGGATGTTCGACCGCAGGGGGAGGACCTTCGCCCCCGCAGGCATGATGTGGTCCGTCGAGATGTTGTCGCCGAGTCGGATCAGCACTTCGCCTTCAATCGTGTCTTTCGGCGGCGCTGCGACCGGGAGCGGCGCGATGTTCGGCCCGCGCATGATCTGGACGGACGCGCGATCTTTCGGGGGCCACTCGAAACCGGACGCCTCGACGGGATATTTCGTGGGCTCTTTCACGGTCGGGAACTTGCCCAGCTCCCTCGGATCGGTGATTACGCCACGGACCGCGGTCGCCGCCGCGGTCTCGGGGCTGCACAGATAGACGAGGTCGTCGGCGGTCCCGCTGCGTCCTTCGAAGTTGCGGTTGAACGTGCGGACCGAGGGGCCTTTCGTCGGCGGCGCGAACCCCATCCCGATGCACGGGCCACACGCCACCTCGAGTTCCCGCACGCCGGCCTTGATGAGCTTCGTCATGAGGCCACTCATCAGCATCAAGAGGAGCGTCTGCCGCGAACCCGGCGAGACGGCCATCGAAATCCCCGAGGCGACATGCTTCCCGTCGAGCGCGTGCGCGACGAGGCTCAGATCTCGGAACGACGAGTTCACGCTGCTCCCCACGGCCACCTGGGCGACCTCGGTCCCGGCGACTTCGCTCACGGCCTTCACGTTGTCCGGACTCGACGGACATGCGATGAGCGGCTCGATCGTCCCCAAGTCCATGTCCACGGTGTCGTCGTACTCCGCGGCGTCGTCCGCGGCGAGCGGCTTGAAATCCTTTCCCCGGGCCTGGGCGGTCAGGAATTGCTTCGTCATCCCGTCGGCGGGAAAGACGGAGGCGGTCGCGCCAAGTTCCGTGCCCATGTTCGCTATCGTTCCACGGGAGGGGACGGTCAGCTCCTTCAGCGCGGGACCCGTGTACTCGAGGACTTTGTTCTTCGCCCATTTCACATCGAAGCGGTGGAGGAGCTCCAGGATAACGTCTTTCGCGCTCACCCAGGGTTTGAACTTCCCCGTCAGCTTGATGTTCACGACGTCGGGCATTGTGAGCCGGTACGGTTCACCCGCCATGACGCTCGCGACCTCGAAGCCGCCCGCCCCGATCGCGAGCATGCCGCAGGCACCCGCGTGGGGCGTATGGGAGTCGCAGCCGAGCATCGTCTCCCCGGGCATGTCGAACCGTTCCATGTGCGCCCAGTGGCTGATTCCGTTGCCCGGTCCCGAGAACAGGGCGCCGTACCGCTGGCACACGCTCCGGAGGAACCGGTGGTCGTCCGCATTCTCGTATCCCGTCTGGAGGATGTTGTGGTCCACGTACTGTGTGGCCTGCCGAATCGCGACGTGATCCTGGCCCATCTGTTCGAACTCGAGCCACGCGAGCGTGCCGGTCGCGTCCTGGAGGAGCGCCTGGTTTATCCGGATCGCGATCTCCTCGCCCGGATGCAACGAGCCTTCGGCGAGATGGGAGCGAATCAGGTTGTGGGTGAGCGTTTCCCCCATGGAACATCCTCGGCGGGCGGTGAGAGCCTCGTCCCCTATGAAGGTTGATGCGTTCGCAACGTGACAGCTCACGTCCGGTTAACCTCAAACAAGGTTGAAATCCGCCGCGCATCGAGGGTCCCGCGGTGGGCAGCGTTATCTAGCCCGAGTCGCTTCGTTTCCGGCGCGAGGGGCGTCAATGGCGAAGTACTTCGTGACGGGCGCCACCGGGTTCATTGGCGGTCGGGTCACCCGGCAGCTGATCCAGGCCGGCCACGACGTCGTCGCGATTGCGCGAAATCCGCAAGGCGCCAAGGATCTCGTTTCCATCGGTGTCGATGTCCGTCGCGCGGATGTCACGGATCCGGATTCCCTGCGCGGCCCGATGGCCGGCGTCGACGGGGTGTTCCACATCGCGGGCTGGTACAAGATCGGGTCGAAAGACCGGTCCGAGGGAGAGCGAATCAACGTCGCGGGCACTCGGAACGTGTTGACCGCGATGAAAGAACTCCGGGTTCCGAAAGGAGTCTACACGAGCACGCTCGCGGTGTTTTCGGACACTCACGGTCAGCTGGTCGACGAGACGTATCGGCACGAGGGCCCGTGGCTGACGGAGTATGACCGGACGAAGTGGATTGCCCATTACGAGATCGCGGAACCGATGATCCGTACCGGGCTCCCCCTGGTCATCGTCCAGCCTGGCGTCAACTACGGTCCCGGCGACACGAGCGAAATCCGGCCCACCTTCGTGCGGTACCTCCAGGGCAAGCTTCGAGCCATCCCGCAGCGGACCGCGTATTGCTGGGCCCACGTCGAGGATACGGGGCGCGCACACATCCTTGCGATGGAACGAGGCAGGGCGGGGCAGACCTACATCATCGCGGGTCCGCCCCACACGCTGATCGAGGCGTTCGACGTGGCCGAGCGGATCACCGGAATCCCAGCGCCCCGGTTCCACGCGTCGCCCGGCCTCCTTCGCGCCATCGCCGCGCTGTCGCGGTCCGAGCGGCTCCGAGATCTCGCGGGCGTGACGTATCTTGGGAACAACGAGAAGGCTCGCCGCGAACTCGGATTCGACCCAAGGCCTCTGGACGATGGCCTCCGCGAAACGCTGCAACACGAGATGCGGTTGCTCGGGATCGGTTCCGCTGCGAGCTGACCCCGCCGCGTGAGGAATTCCTCAAATAAACGATGCGCGTTCCCGGCCCAATTCTCCGGAGGGGATGACATCCCGCATAACGAAGGCCAAAGCACCTTGTTCTTCGGACCGTGGTATCGGAAGTCTCCGTTCTTCGAGGCCACGCAGCGGGCCGGCGCGAAGGCGTACGACATCTACAATCACATGTACCTCCCGGGGCTCTACACCGATCCGTTCGAGGAGTATTGGCATCTGATCAACCACGTGACCCTGTGGGACGTGAGCGTCGAACGCCAGGTCGAGATCAGCGGGAAGGACGGCGCGAAGTTCGCGGAGCTCATCACGCCGCGGGACCTGACGAAATGCAACATCGGCCAGGGGAAATACGTGGTCATCACGGACGAAAACGGCGGGATCATCAACGATCCCGTGTTGATCCGCCTCGAGAAGAACCGGTTCTGGTTGAGCCTCGCCAACTCGGACACGCTCCTGTGGGCGAAGGGTCTCGCCGTGAATTCCGGGATGGACGTGGACATCTCGGAGCCGGATGTGTCGCCGCTCCAGGTCCAAGGACCGGATTCGAAGAACGTGCTGAAGGACCTCGCCGGCCCAGCGGTCCTCGATCTCGGATACTACTATTTCATGAACACGAAGATCGCCGGCATCCCCGTCGTGATCACGCGGACCGGGTGGACGGCGGAGGTGGGCTACGAGGTGTACCTGACGGACGGCCGTCGCGGCGTCGAACTCTGGGACCGGATCATGGAGGCCGGCAAGAAGTACGACATCCGCCCGATCGCGCCCTCGGAGATTCGGCGGATCGAGGGCGGGATTCTGAACTACGGGTCCGACATGACGCTCGAGAACAACCCGTACGAAGTGGGCTTAGGCTGGCTCGTGGATCTTGGCAAGAAAGCGGACTTCGTCGGGAAGAAGGCGCTCGCCAAAATCAGGAAGGAGGGCGTGAAGCGAAAACTAGTGGGCGTCGAGATTCAAGGCCCGCCGATTCACGCGTGGGCGACGGAGTTCTGGGACGCGAAGAAGAACGGAAAGAAGGTCGGCCATCTGACGGCTCTCACATACTCTCCGCGCCTCGAGAAGAACATCGCCTACGCATGGGTTCCGATCCGCCTCGCAAAGCTCGGCACGCGGCTCACGATCGCGACCTCCGCGGGGGAACGCGACGCAATCGTCGTCAAGAAGCCTTTCGTGGACCCCAAGAAATCGATTCCGAAATCCTAACCAGGATTCCAGCGTCGCACGAAGAGAGAGCCGCAATTCGTTCCGAGCTCACCTGGAGCGGAGAACGGGCCGTGTCAGGCACGTCGCGCCGCCTTCGGCTTTGAGGGAAATTTCCTTTCCACGGTACGTCCGGACGCGACAGCCGACGTTTTTCAGCCGCGCCTCCGTGACCGGATTCCCTTCGAGCATGATGCAATCGCGCGGCGCGACCGCGAGCACGTTCGGGGCCATCGTCTCGAATTCCTCGTCGGGGACTTCGACGAAATCGAAGCCATGTTCCCGGAGGAACTTGCAGAACGGGATCGGGAGGAGACGCGGATAGACGACCGCGAGGTCGTCGTCCAGGAGGCTGACGAGCGACATTAGGTGCAAGCACGCTTCCGGGCCTCGAAAGTACGGGAGGGGAACCGGCACCGCTTCGACCCTGACCGCCTTCACGGCTTCGCGAATCTGCCGCAGCCCTTCGGCATTGGTCCGGAACCCTTGGCCTACCGCGAGAGTGTCGTGGTCCACCCACAACAGATCTCCCCCCTCCGCGGTCGCATCGTCGTGCAAGGTCGCAAGGATCGGGACGCCGAACGAGCCGAAGGCCCGTGACATCGATGCCTCTTCGCCGCGGCGGAGCTCTTTCCCCATCCGGAGGATGAGCGCGCCGCGGTCTGTGACGATCGCGGGATCGTGCACGAAGATCGAATCCGCCTTTCCCCGCTGCGGCTCCTCGTGATACAGGACCTCGATTCCAGAGCGTTTGAGCAGTTCGACGAGTGCATCGTGCTCTTTCTGAGCCGCGGTAAGGTCCGGTTTCGCCGCATAGCCCCATCGGTTCGGGTCCGACACGGCGAACGATGCTTCGGGTCGCCGTACGAGCACCGTGCGAAGCGGGTCCGACATGCTTTGGCTTCCGTAGGTGCGTGTCACTCTCGACCTCAACGAGGAAGCGACCCCGACCTCTTACCCTTTGTCACCTCGAAGGCTGGCGTCAAATAAGCGCTCCGCATTCCGTTGGAATGAGGCGACATCGCGTGGTCATCGAAGGCGGACAGACGACGCTCTACTTCGGGCCCTGGTACCGGAAGTCGCCGTTCTTCGATGCCGCACAGCGCGCGGGTTGTTATGCGTACGACTTGTACAACAAGATGTACATCCCGAGCAACTTCGCGGATCCCGTCGAGGAATACTGGCACCTCGTGAATCACGTGACCATCTGGGACGTGGGATGCGAACGACAGGTCGAGATCAGCGGTCCCGACGGGTACGAGTTCATGGAGCACCTGACGCCCCGCGATCTCAGCACGTGCAAGGTGGGCCAGGCGAAGTACGTCGTCCTGACGGACGAGCAAGGCGGTCTCGTCAACGATCCGGTCCTCACGCGACTCGCGAAGAACCGATTCTGGCTCTCCACGGCGGACAGCGACGTGCTCCTCTGGGCCAAAGGGGTCGTATACCACTCGGACTTCGACGTCGAGCTTGGCGAGCCGGATGTTTCGCCGATGCAAATCCAGGGCCCGAAATCGAAGCAGGTGCTCGAGTCGCTCGTAGGCCCGCGGGTCTTGGATCTCGAGTACTATCATTTTCTGGAGGCGACCATCGATGGCGTCCCGGTGCTCGTGACGCGGACGGGCTGGTCCGCCGAAGTCGGGTATGAGATCTATCTCCGCGATGGGAGCCGCGGCATGGACCTGTGGGACCGTGTGATGGACGCCGGAAAGCCTTTCAACCTCCGGCCCACGGGGCCGTCCGAGTACCGTCGGATTGAGGCGGGCATCCTGAACTATCCCTCCGACATCAACTTGGAATACAACCCGTACGAGGCAGGGCTCGGTTGGCTCGTCGACCTCGAGAAGAAACACGAATTCATCGGACGGACCGCGCTGAAGAAAATCAAAAAGGAAGGACCGAAGAGGAAACTCGTGGGCGTGGAGGTCCCCGGAGATGAAGTCGTCCGGCCTTGGCTCCCGCATCCGTGGCCGGTTCGGAAGGACGGGAAGGAGATCGGAATTCTCACGGCGCTCGCGATGTCGCCTCGACTGAAGAAGAACATCGGATACGCGTGGGTGCCGACCCCTCTTTCGAAACTGGGTACCGAAATCGAAATCGTGACGCCGGCCGGTTCGCCGAAAGCGATCGTCGTCAAGAGAACGTTCATCGATCCGAAAAAGGAAGTTCCGAAGTCGTGACGTTCACCGAGTGACGAATTGCCTCGAGCGATTTTCCGGCATCGCCAAAACGCTCATCTAGCCTCCCAGCTTCCCCGTCCCAACTCAGGAGGTGGTATGATACCCGGCCACACGCGCGACGGTGTCCTGACGGAAGCGACGAACGACTACGCGGGTCCGATTCTCCCGGGATTCCGGGAGACGGCATGGATTCAGAAATCACCGTACTTCCATCGGGCTGCCAAACACGGCGTTCGTGCGTACGACCTCTACAACCACATGCTCATGCCGGGCCTGTACACCGACCCCGTCGAGGAGTACTGGCATCTCGTCAACCATGTGACCTTGTGGGACGTCGGCGTGGAGCGACAGGTCGAGATCGACGGCCCGGATGGATTCGAGTTCATGCAGATGCTCACGCCGCGGGACATGCGGAAGTGCGCGGTCGGCGAGTGCAAGTACGTGCTCCTGACGACTCCCGAGGGCGGGATCATCAACGACCCGGTCCTCCTTCGCCTCGGGGAGAACCATTTCTGGCTCTCGTTGTCCGACTGGGACGTGATCTTCTGGTGTAAGGGGGTCGCGGTGAACGCGGGCCTCGACGTCATCGTGCGGGAGCCGGACGTGTCACCGCTCCAGTTGCAAGGCCCGAAGTCGAAGGACGTCATGGTGGCGCTCTTCGGAGAGGAGATCCTCGACCTCGAATACTATCACCTGCGGGAGACGGAGCTCGACGGAATCCCGCTCGTCATCACGCGGACGGGCTGGAGCGCAGAGCGCGGCTACGAGCTGTACTTGCGCGATTCGAAGTTCGGCGAGAAACTCTGGGACGCGGTCATGGCCGCGGGGACGAAGTACGACATCCGGCCCATCGCCCCGTCAGAGATTCGTCGGATCGAGGCGGGCATCCTGAACTACAGCTCGGACATCGTGCTCGACAACACCCCGTACGAGGTCGGGCTCGGATGGACCGTGGACGAAGACAAGAAATCGGACTATCTCGGCAAAGCGGCGCTCGGCCGAATCAAGGAGGAGGGCGTGAAGCGGAAGCTCGTCGGGATCGAGGTCGAGGGTTCGCCGCTCGGAGCCTGGATCCCCGACTATTGGGATGTCCATGCGGACGGCCGGAAGGTCGGCCACGTCACCTCGTTGACGTATTCGCCGCGGCTCGAAAAGAATATCGGCTATGCCCTCCTGGGGATCGATCACGCGAAGATCGGCACGAGGCTGCGGGTATCTACGACGAAAGGGACCCGCGGCGCCACGGTGGTGAAGAAGCCATTCGTCGACCCGAAGAAAGACATTCCGAAGTCGTGAGGTCGTCCGCGGTCAAGGTTGAAGTAGCGCGCGCGCCGTCGGTGCGGCGATGAGCCTGAACCTTGGATCTCGAGTCACGCTGAACGACGGGAACCAGATGCCCGTCTTGGGCCTGGGCATGTGGCAGGCCGGCTCCGGGAAGGCGACCCGGAGCGCGGTCGCGGTCGCCCTCCAGATCGGATATCGCCTGTTCGATACCGCGAAGCTGTATGGGAACGAACGCGACGTCGGAGTCGCGGTCCGGGAAAGCGGGATCCCGCGGAAAGAGGTCTTCGTCACAACGAAGCTCTGGAACAACGACCATGGCTACGAGTCGGCGTTGCGGGCGTTCGAGAAGAGCCGCCACGAACTCGGCCTCGACTACATCGATTTGTATCTCATCCACTGGCCGGTACCGGGCCTGCGACACGAATCGTGGAAGGCGTTGCTCAAGATTCATGACGAGGGGCTCGCCCGCTCGATCGGCGTCAGCAACTACACGATTCGTCACCTCGAAGAGCTGCTTCCGGCAACGCCGATTGCACCCGCCGTGAACCAAGTCGAATTCCATCCCTTCCTGTACCAGAAGGACCTGCTCGAGTTCTGCGTGAAGCATCGGGTTCAGCTGGAGGCGTACAGTCCCCTCACGCGCGGACATCGACTCAACCATCCGATCATCACGCGGGTCGCAGCAAAGTACGCGCGGACGCCGGCTCAGGTCCTGATTCGATGGAGCCTGCAACACGGGCTCGTCGTCATTCCGAAGTCGATTCGTCCGGAGCGCATTCGAGAGAACGCGGCCGTCTTCGACTTCGAGTTGAAGCGCGAAGACATGGAACGCCTCGACTCGCTCGATGAGAGCTCGCACGTGGCCTGGAATCCCGAAGACCTGCCGTAACGATTCCAACATCCGCCCATCGGGGGAGGCTTTACCCGCGTGCCGCGATTCCCCGCCGTGGTCCGTCCGAACTATGAACTCCCGGACGATCTCGGCCCCGCGTCCCTCGCGGATCGCCGGAGGTTCTATCGCGAATTGATGGACTTCCGCTCCGCGGCGAAGTGGATGGCGCGTCCGAAAGGCGAGCGGGTCTACGCCCTCATCCTCGGGAGGCATTCCGGAATCTATCCCCGGCGCTTCCGACATCTGAAGAACGTTCCCCTGATTGTCGACGACGCGCGCGGCGTGGAGGACCTTCGTCCGTATCTCGAGAAGTACCTGCCGGAAGGCGTCTACTACGATCGGAATGTGTACACATCCTTGGATGCGGCCCGCAAGGCTCGCCTCGACTATGCGCGCGCCTGGCGGAGTCCCCTGTTCCGGGGGCAAGAGCTCGCATTCGATCTGGATCCGGAGAACCTGGACTGCCCGATCCATGGAGACATCGAGGCGAAGATGCGCCGACATCAGGGCCTATCGTTCTGCGATTGGGAGTTCGAAGAGGTCCGTCGTCAGGCGGTCGCGTTGTACGACGAGCTCTCCGAACGATGGACTCGGTTACAGGTCGTCTACTCCGGCCGCGGATTCCATGTCCACGTCTTCGACGACGACGTTTTTCGCTTGTCGCGGAAGGAGCGAACCCGGATTGCCGCACGGTTCGCGCAACGATATGCGATCGACGAGTGGGTCACCTCCGGCGAGATGCGGCTCATCCGCCTCCCGTTTTCCCTTCACGGGATGGTCTCTCGGATCGTCATCCCGCTCCCTCGCGGTGACGTGTCGAAGTTCCGCTACGACGACCCTCGGACGGTCCCGCGCCTCTAGCTGCCGCCTACTTCTTCGCCTTCTTTTCCTTGCGGCCGGCGTAATAGGCTTTCTTCTTCGCGGCCTTCTTCAATTTCTTCTTCTTGGCCATCGACGTCCGCATGCGCCGCGGGGATTGAAGCCTTTCGCCTTCCGGAATGTAGGCGATGCCTTGGATCTCGACCTTCATGCCGAGGAGCAAATCCGCGCGGACGGTCGCCCGAGCCGGTCGAGGATCTGCGGTGAAGGATTCCGAGTACACCTCGTTCATCCCGCGAAAGTCCTCGAGGTCTTTCAGATACACGGTCGTCGAGAGGACGTGGTCGAGGCTCGAGCCCGCGGCTTCGACGACCTTTCGAAAGTTTTCCAGTGTCTTCCGGGTCTGGAACCGGATGTCCCCCTCGAGGACTTTGCCATCGGCGCCCAGGGGTCCTTGCCCCGCGACGAAGACGAGGTCCCCGAACTTCACGCCCCAGGAGAACGGTAGTCCGATCGCGGGGAGATCGGTCTGGATTGCTTCTTTGTGCATGGTCCGCCGGTACCTCCGTCTCCCGTAATGAGGGTTGACAACCCCGACTTAGTCGGCGAGGTGAGATCACGGGCGAGGCGGGACCGTTTTTCTCGGCCCGTCGTTCGGATCGCGCCCTGTGGATTGCGTCCTCCTCGCGAGGGCCAAACTGGCCCCCTCTCGTTCGAGGAGCTTCCGCTTCGTCTCCGGGCCGCCCTCGGAGGAGTAGTTCCCGAGTCCGCCGGACTTCGGGACCACCCGGTGGCACGGAATGACGATGACCGCCGGGTTCCGCGCGCAGGCGGTCCCGACCGCGCGGCTCGCTCCCGGTCGACCCAGGCGGCGTGCGATCTCCCCATAGGTGATCGTCTCGCCCGGAGGAATGGTCCGCAAGAACTCGAGGACCTCCCTCTCAAACGGCGCGACCTCGAGGGCCACCGGGATGTCCCGCAGATCCCCGTTCCCCGTATGGACATGTTCAAGGATCCGAGCGAGGTATGGGTGGTCCGATCCTGCGGTCTCCGTCGGAGCCTTGCGGGCCAGCCTCACTGCAGCAACGCGATCTCCCAGCACCTCGAGCTGGACGTACAGCCCGAGTTCACGACTGAACTTCGAGTAGACCTCCAACGCCTCTCCGTCTTCTCGGCCGGAACGCACGCGGACCATCGGGAGCATCGCCCGGACGACATGGTGCTCGGCCCGATTCAGGTGCTGTTCGAAAGTGCTCCGAGCGATGCCGAGAGAAAGGCTGACCTGTTCCGTGGTCGCCTTCCGCGGGAACTCGTAGTAGCCAGCTTCGTATGCCGCGAGGAGAGCCCGCGCCTGCTTCTCGGTGAGCTTCGGCAAGAAGAGGGGGGACGAATACGCGACCCGATCTCCGTGAGTCGAGACCGGGCCCCGCTTCGAAACGAGGCGGGCACCCGGGAATTGACCGAGCAAGGCTTGCGGGTCCGCCCCATCCTCAAGGACCAAGGTCACCCGCGCTTCTCCACGCTGCCAACGAATCGGCGGGATGAGGTGTGCGCGCTGATCCGCGAGCGACGCGATGATCTCCTCCTCGCGGCCGGAGCCGTCGAGCAACAGCGTGACCTCGTCTCCAGTCCGCGTCGTATGAAGGACCTTGCCGCCGGGGCCGTTGATCTCGGCTGCCGCGTCAATGCCGTCCACGTCTCCAAAGCACCGGAGGAGCAGGAGACGGCCCAAAGGATATGCATCGATTGCGAGGCCCGGACGTCGTTCCGTCACTTCGTGGAGCGGCCCTTCGGAGCGAGTTGAAAAGCTCATCTGTGTCGTCACGCGAGCACACATGCGCCCCGACATGGCGGTCGAGGGCATCATGCTTGGGCCGGCGATCGCCGGTGATTCACCCTCTCGGACGCGGACGTCGGGCGATGCTCCGGCGTTCCCGAGCGGTCCGGATTCAGTTGCGCGGACTACCGCTTCCGACCCGGTCGTTTCTTTGGCAACGACGACGCGAATCCGACCCCGCGCGCAACCCAAGTTTGGAGCGTGGCCTCCGTGCGGTATCCCGCCGGCGCCACGAGCAGCCATCCGGCCATGGCACGGGCCCCGGCGAGGTCGAACGGTTTCGCGCCTGGTTCCTTCAACATCGCTACGGTCGTCGAAGGCTCGATCCGTACAATGAGATCGTCGCCGTGAACGCCGACGCACATGTTGCCGCCGAGGAGGAAGGCGATCCCGCCGAACATTTCCTTCTCGGTGATTTCTTTGCGGCCCGCGAGCGCCTTGCGGACTCGCGCGGCTTGGGCCTGCGAATACGTCATGGGTAGCGGGAGGGCAACCGCTCGCGGGTTCAAAAACCATGACCCGCCCGCGCGGCTCGTCCTCCCTGGAAACGGGAGGTCCACGCACGGCATTCCCGGGCCGAATTCCGCACGTATTTCTACCCCCACCCCCTTCGGGCCGTTGGAATGCCCACCCTCGAGGTCCGAGGGCTCGCGAAGTCCATTGACGGTCACCCGGTTCTGAAGGACGTGAGCTTCGGACTTCAGGACGGCGAGTTGGCCGCGATCTTGGGTCCCTCGGGCGGCGGAAAGACCACCCTCTTTCGATGCATCCTGGGGGAACTGACGCCCGAGGCGGGGGAGATTTTCATCGATGGCCAGGAGGTCGGTCAGCTGCCGACGGAGCGCCGCGGAATCGGGGTCGTCTACCAGAGCTTCGCCCTCTTTCCGCACCTCTCCGTGGCGGACAACATCGGGTACGGATTGCGAGCGCGGCGGGTCCCGGCCGACATCGCGCAGAAGCGGATCTCGGAGATGCTCGACCTCGTTCACCTGCAGGGAAAAGAGAATCGATTTCCGCGTGAGCTCTCGGGTGGCGAGCGGCAGCGGGTCGCCCTCGCCCGCGCGCTGTGCGTGGGTCCCAGGATCCTCCTCCTCGACGAGGCGTTCGGCTCGCTCGACGCGACGATGCGCACCCAAGTCGTGCAAGAAGTCCGATCGATCATCCGACGGCAGAAAGTGACGACCCTGTTCATCACCCACGATCAGGAAGAGGCCTTCATGTTCGCGCGGCGGATGATCGTGTTGAACGATGGTCGAGTGGTCGCCTCCGGCTCCCCTGAGACCATGATGAAGCACTCCGACCCGTTCATCCAGGATTTCATGAAGATGGTCTTGTTCGCAGAGGCCATCGTGCAGATGGGTCCGGACGGGTCCCCGTACATTACGCTCGATGGCGGCGCCCAAATCCCGGTGCACATCCCGGACGTCCGCGGGGGAGAGAAAGTCCACGTCATGGTGAAGAAAGGAGCCGAGGCCGAACGGATCGAGGTGTGGCAACGCGATGCGAAATAAGGCGTTCTCGATTGCCGCCCTCGTCTTGGCCGCGGGGCTCGCCCTCTCTCTCACGGACCTGTATAAAGTCCAGCAAGGGACCCTCGTCGTCTACACAACGCCCGCCCTCCGGGATCTGCTCGAGTCGCTGGTCGTCCCTGCGTTCCGGAGTGCGACCGGCACGGATGTCACCCTCGTCTATGTGAGCGCGGGAGAGGAGTACAACCGGCTTCGGATGTCTGGCGGCCATCCCGAGGCCGATCTCTTCCTCCACGCGTCCCCGCTCTATTTGGAAAAGGGATTCGCCGCCGGCTACTTCCTGCCGTTCCAGATCGCGCGGAGCGCTTTGGTCCCGCCGAATTTCGTGAGTCGCAGCGTGGCCGGAGGGCACCTGTGGTACGCGTTCGCCTGGAGTCCGCTCGTGGAGGTGTACGACCCCCAGCTCGGTGCCACCCCCGATCTCGCGTCCCTCGATACGACGTTCGGATTCCCGCACCCTCTCCTGAGCAACAACGGCATCTACGCCGTCCTGTTCTTCGAGAATGTGTCGGCCGCTGCGGGAGCCCGAGCCTTGGCGCACACGGTCGTCCAGCCGGCCAACGCCCGCGCGAATATCCTCGGCGTCGCCGACGGCGCGTTCGACGCCACGTTGGGCTATGAAGGCGTCACGTTGTTCTACCTGAAACAAGGGGCCCGGGTCGCGTTCGATCTCCCGGTCCTCGGAGCGCAACGGTTCCTGGTTCCCGTGATTTTCTCGGCGGGCATCGTCAAGGGCCATCCGAATCCGATGGCGATGGACTTCGTCGATTTCCTGTACCGAGATGAGATTCAATCGAACATCAGTCGATTCTACTTCCGCGCGGTCCTCCCGGGATTTTCCGACCCAGCGGGAGGCATTCCGCTCCCGGTGCCCGGGTCGGTGGTCCTCAACTACGACTGGTCCCAATGGCGGACCCTCGAGTCCACGTTGCCGAAGTACGTCGTCGGGGGATGACCGGATTCTCGAGCGGAGGGGATCGGGATGAGATCGCCGTTCCGACGCGCCACGCTCGAGCGAACCATCTGGACCGTCATTGTCTGGTTCTTGTTCGGCCTGTTCGTCCTCGGTCCCCTCGCGACCGTCTTCGCCTTCAGCTTCACGTCGTCGGTCCTGAGCGGCACGGGGACCTTTACGCTGACGTGGTACGGCCAACTCTTCTCCCAACCGGGCCTGTACGGACCGCTCATCCGGAGCTTCGAGATCGCGGTCATCGTCGTCGTGTTCCAGTTGATGTTCGGGACGATCATCGCCTACTCGACGGTCCGCGAGAAGGTTTTCGGCGCGAAGACCCTCGACACCCTGAGCAACATCACGATCGCAGTCCCGAGCGTCGTGGTCGGGCTCGCCCTCCTGTCGTTCTACGGGCCGTTCGGTCCGTTCGCGGCGATCACCCAGTTCCTGTTCGCGAACCCCCTGTCGCTCACGTGGACCCTATGGATCCTCGTGTTCGCGCACATGATCGAGACGTTCCCGTACATGGTGCGCTCCATGGCGGCGGTGCTGGTCAAGCTGGACACGCATCTCGAGAGCGCCGCCCGAAGTCTGGGAGCGAACCGCCTTCACGTGTTCCTAACGATCACATTGCCTCAGCTGAAGCCCGGGCTCGTGGCCGGGTCCGTCCTCGTCCTCTCTCGGAGCATTGCCGAGTTCGGAGCCACGATCATCGTCGTCTCGGCCGTCTTGAAGACCGCGCCGATCGCCATCTTCACGCAGGCCGAGGCGGGGTCCCTCGAACTCGCGTCCGCCTACTCGGTCGTCTTGATGATGGTGTCGTTCGTCGCCTATCTGTTGATGAGTCGATGGCTGTTGAGAGGCGAGACAACGGCGTAGTCGGCTCGGTTCATCCGCCGTAGTGCCAACCGAGCGAGTCGAGGAAGATCGGCTTCCCCTTTCCTGGGCCGACGTCGGCGACCTCGGCGAGGACGACCGGATGGTCCCCTTGGGGAATCTGATCGACCACATGACATTCGATCCAGCCCGCGCCATCCGCGAGCACCGGGAGGCCCGACGCGGTCCGCTCCGTCTTCACCTTCTCGAAGGCCCCATCGAGCACCAGTTCGGCGACGTCCTGGCCACCCTCACGGAGGAACGAGACCGCGAACGATTTCGATCGCCGGACATTCGCCAGGGTGCGGCTGTCTTTTCGGAAGGCGAACGCGACCAGGGTGGGCTTGAAGGACGTCTGCATCAGCCACGTGCCGAACATCAGCCAGTCCTTTCGATCCTCGGTCTGCGTGCCGACGATGTACGCGCCGTATGGAATTTGCTGGAGGACTTTCTTCTTCACTTTCTTGTCCATCGCGCCACCGGCCCGCCGAACGGCTCCGTGGCTAATCAAGTCATGCGCACAGACTTCGTCGGCGGTCCATTCGTTCAGATCGATTCGTCGACTCGGTTCAGCACTTGCATGGCCTTCAGTGTGATCAGCTTGCTCGGCTCGCCGGGTTTCTCCAGGCCAAACGGCGTTGGCGCATGCTTCGGATGCTTCGCGTACCATTCGGCCACGCCGCCCTCCGCGTCCGGATGGAGGGCGTCGAGGTTCCACTTCCCATCCGGCCGCCTCTTTTCCCGAAGAAGATTCAGCGCGAATCGCAATCGCGGGTCCTTCCCGTACCCCAGGGCGGTCATGAAATCGAGGCCGACGAGCAAGTCGTAGTAGTAATGGGCGGGGTAGTGGAACCGGTACCACGGCGGGTATTCGGCTCCTTGCTTGTACAGTTCCTTGCCCAGGTAGTACTCGGCCCCGAGTTCGACCGTGCGCTTCATGCCCTCGGTCCACTTCTGCTTGGGATACACGGCGAAGGCGCTCATGCCCTCCCACGAGTCCAAGTTCCGACCGCTCCCAAAACAACTCCAGCCGCCGTTCTTGTCCCGATTCTTGACAAGCCACTCGAACGCCCCGCGGACCGCCGGATGATCCGCGTAACCCAATTGCACGAGGGCGCGCGTTGCGTTCCCGGTCACGCAGAGGTGGCCCTTCTTGGAGCCATCCATCGCGAAGCCTCCGTCGTCCTTAGAGAATCGTTCGATCCAGAGGTCGCACGCCTTCTCGATTCGCGGATCGGCCTTGCTCAACCCGAGGTCCGCCAGGATGAGGAGCATCCAGTTCGTGGACAGGTACTTCGGCTGGTAGAGGCTCTCTCCGCTCACCCACCATCCCGCCGGATTCTGCTTCGCCAGGATCTGTTCGGCCCATCCTTTTCTCGTGATCATGTCTCTGGCGGTGACGACCTCCGGGTCGTCCCGAGGTCTTTCGAGCAACCGTGTCAGCGTGAGATACCGGACGGGCGGTTGGTCCTCCTCGAGCAGCCAGTCCAACGCGTTCTTGGGCTTCATTTCTGGCGGGAGCCTCCCGGCCTCGGGCGGGTTCCGTGGGAGTCGCGCTGATTGCTCCGGAAGCAGTAGGTGAGATGGTCGTTTACCATCCCGACCGCCTGCATGTATGCGTAGCAGATCGTCGAACCGACAAACTTGAAGCCTCGACCCTTCAGGGCCTCGCTCATTTGGTCCGATTCCTTGGTTCGTGCGGGGATTTGTTTCCAGGTTCTCCGACGGCTAGCCTTCGGTCTACGGTCCGCGAAACGCCAGATGTACGCGTCGAAGCTCCCGAACTCCTTTTGCACGATCAGGAAGGCTTTGGCATTCCCGATGGCGGCCGCGATCTTCGCTCGGTTCCGAATGATGCCGGCGTCGGCTACGAGCGTTCGTACCTTCTTCGAATCGTATTTCGCGACTCTCACCGGATCGAATCCGTCGAAGGCTTTCTTGAACGCCTCGCGTTTCTTCAGCACTGTGAGCCAGGAAAGACCCGCCTGTGCCCCTTCGAGGACGAGAAATTCGAAGAGCTTTTGGTCGTCGTGTTCCGGAATGCCCCACTCGGCGTCATGGTAGGCGAGGAGCGCCGGGTCACTAAGAGCCCACTCGCATCGCTTGACCGGATCGTCGCTCATCTAGATGCTCTCCTTCCCCTGCCCTCGGTCCGTCTAAACAACATGGCCGGATGCCGTCCGTCATATACAAACTCCGCCGGTCTCCTGGGGTGGAGCCGAATCGCCTCATCCGGTCGCATCGAGGAACTCGGAGATGAGCTGTGCGGTCTGGCGGGGTTTCTCGACCATCGGGAAGTGTCCTGCATCGTCGATGACGGCGAACCGCGATTCTCCGATCTGCCGCGAAGCCTCCTCCGCCGACTGCCACGAGAACTGGACGTCGTGGCGGCCGGAGAGGATGAGCGTGGGTGACCGGATTCGTGTCAAGTCCGCGTGCACAGAGGCGTCGCGGCGCCTCAACGCGAACCCCGTCGCCATGAACGCCTTGCGGCGGTCTCGCGGCATCCATGCCGCGACGATCGCGTTCACCCAGGCGTCATCCGCGAAACGAGGGTCGTAGAAGACGGCGTTGGTCAGGAGTTTCCGAACGCTCTTCGGACCCGGTGCTCGGACGAAGCAGGGGAGGAGGAACGGCAAATACATCCGGGCCGTCCGGCCGGGGAGTTTGGCCGTGAGTCCGGCGGCGTCGAGGACGACGATTTTCGCGACGCGCGCCGGGCGGTCGAGGGCCAGCATGAAGGCCAGGGTCCCACCCATTGAGTTGCCCACGATCGCGAATCGGGGAAGATCGAGGGCGTCGACGAAGGCCGCGATGGCCTTACGGTACGCGGTGAGGGTGCGGTCTTTTCCCGGGAGCGGGGAACTGCGGCCCTGACACGGAAGGTCCGGGGCAATCCAAGGATGTCGGGCGCCGATCACCCAAGCAACGGGCAGCCAGACCTCCGCCCAGGTGGGCCATCCGTGGAGCAGAATGACAGGAAGTCCGCCGGTGGCGCCTCCTTGAAGATACCGGAACCGCACGCCGCCGGCGTCGACGAATCGTTCCGTGACCGAAGCCGGGAGAGGTTGTCCGGGCAGTGTGGC
>DATMDM010000120.1:0-18755 GCA_035557795.1 Thermoplasmata archaeon
CGGCCGCGGCGCTGAGCTTCGAGATGTTCCGGCTGCTCTTTCCAAGCCTTCAAGGCATCCTCGTTCGCGAAACGGACGAGATCGATCTCCTCCCCGTCCTCGCCGGTGTAAGCCTTGATTGAGATGAATCCTGGAATCTGCTCGACGAGCTCGTGCATGCGCTGGGATGTCTTCCGGTACGCTCCCGCATCCGCTCCGTCGCGCAGGTGGGTCTTAAAGATGACGACGACCTCGGTCGGGTCTTTCACACGACGATACGACACAAGTTTCCGCTCCCAGCCCGCTCGGGGCCACCTTCGTGAGCGAGCTCCAAAGGCATGTCCTTTGCGGCCGACCTCACCCGCGGTCCTTCGTGCGGTATACGAGTTTCAGTCCGGACCACGTTTCATCCACGGAACAGACCTTCACGTCGACGAGGCCGTGGGCCAAGGCGACGGCGCGTACGACATCCGCGGTCAGATCGGTCGGGACCTCGGCCTTCTGCTTCGGCCAAGAGATCCAGAGGCTTCCATCTCGCGCGAGAGCCTCTTTCCAAGCCAGGAACCGCGCTTCCAAGACCGCACGAGTCCGAACGAATGCGTGGATCATATCCACGCGGCCCTCCAACCGCTTGCGGAATGTCACGGGCTCTGGAAGTCGACCCAGGAGCCGCTTGTAGTCTTTCGGCGGATGGATGACGACCACGGCGAAGCCCTCTTTGATCCCGAGTTTCTCCGCCAGCGGCTTCGTCGACGAACCGACGGGCATCGGCGCAGCCTAGCCCCCTCCTCCCCCGAGCATGTCTTTGCTCGGGCTCGTCAGGTGTCGCGGGTCGAGGACCTTCTCCGCTTCCTCGGCGCTCAGGATGCCCTTCTCGATCACGAGCTGCTTGACCGTCTTCCCGGTCAGACCCGCCTCCTTTGCGATCTCTGCGGCTCTCTCGTAGCCGATGATCGGGTTCAGTTTTGTCGCGATTGCGGGGCTCGATTCCGCGTAGCGCTGGAGGACGTCCACGTTCGCGGTGATCCCATCGATGCATTTGTGCGCGAAGACCCGGGCGACGTTCGCGAGGAGTTCGATGTTCTGCTGGATCCGTTGCGACATGACGGGCATCATCGTCGAGAGATCGAGGTTGGAATGGGTGTTCGCGACCGCGATCGCCACGTCATTGCCGATGACCGTGACGCCGACCTGCATGACGGCCTCGGGAATCACCGGGTTGACCTTTCCCGGCATGATCGAGGAGCCGGGCTGGACCGCGGGGAGGTTCAGCTCGCGCAGGCCCGTGTGGGGTCCAGATCCGAGCCACCGCAAGTCGTTCGCGATCTTCACCATCGAAATCGCGACGGTGCGGATTGCGCCGCTCGCTTCGACGAGCGCATCTCGGGCCGCCTGGGCCTCGAAATGGTTCTCCGCGACCCGGAACTTCGTGTTGGTCGCGGCGCTGACCTTTTCGACGACGCGTCCCGGGAGGTCAGGGTGCGCGTTAATGCCCGTGCCGACGGCGGTACCGCCGATCGCGAGTTCCGCCAGAGCGGCCCTCGAGGCGGACACACGGCGGATTCCGTGGTCGATTTGAGACTGGTATCCGGAAAACTCTTGGCCCAGTCGGATGGGCGTGGCATCCATCAGGTGGGTCCGTCCGGCCTTGACGATCGGATCGAATTCCTTTGCCTTCTTCGCGAGGCTGTCCTCCAGCTCACGCAGGGCCGGCAACAGGCTCTGGTCGATTTCCAGCAAGGCGGCGACGTGGATCGCCGTCGGGATGACGTCGTTCGAGGACTGGCCCATGTTCACGTGATCATTCGGATGGACGGGGCCCTTCTCCCCCAGCGGATGGCCCAGGATCTCGTTCGCGCGGTTCTCGATCACCTCGTTCGCATTCATGTTCGTCGAGGTCCCGCTACCGGTCTGGAAGATGTCTAGGGGGAACTGCGCGTCCAGTTTCCCGTCCATCACCTCTTGGCACGCTTGGACGATCGCCTTGCCTACCTTGTTGTCGAGCAAGCCGAGTTCCATGTTCGTCTGGGCGCACGCCATCTTGATCAGGCCGAGAGCGTAGATGAACCGCCGGCCGAAGCGGATTCCGCTGATCGGGAAGTTTTCGATCGCTCGTTGAGTTTGGACCCCCCAGTATGCGTCTTTTGGGACTTTGACCTCCCCCAGGAAGTCTTTCTCGACGCGGAACTCCGTCATTCGAATGCGCCGCCGTGCCGACAGAGCCCGGGGGGCATTAATATTGCCAATGAATTCGTACATACGAACGGCTCGGGCCATCCCGATACGAAACGCTATCCGCCGGCGCGGCCCCCGGCGGCATCCCTTTCCCGGGATGCGATCAGAGCTCGGACGCACCGATGGCCGAGCGTCACCGGACGTTAGGACGTCCTTCGTCCTGGGAGGGTCTGGCCACTCCCTCTTTGGAGGTACCTCGTAGAGTTGTTACTGCGAGCGATGACAAGGTATAATATAAGCACGTTATATTAACGCAGTTGAGTCCTGAGAGCAGAAGCCCACCGGAAGGTTGGTCATGCCGAGCAGTACGCCGGCGGAACCGGTCGTAGAAGAGGACCGGGTCTGCCCTGAATGCGGGAGCGAGCACCTCGTGCGCGACTACGCGCGCGGCGAGCTTGTCTGCGATTCGTGCGGCCTCGTGATCAGCGAGGGAGCGATCGATGAAGGTCCCGAGTGGTCGGCCTATTCGGTCGAAGAAAATGATCGCCTCGCTCGCACCGGGGCTCCGCGCAGCTACGTCGCCGGCGCATCCGGACTCACGACCGTGATTCCCCTCGCGAACAAGGACGCCCGCGGCAACACGATCCCGCTTCGCGAGCGCGAGAAGTTCTACCGGATGCGCAAACTCCAGCGTCACTCCGGCCATTCGCGTCCGGGAGAGCGCAGCCTGCCTGAGACGATCCGGTCGCTCGACCGCGTTGCGTCTCTGATGGGCCTGCCCCGTCCAGTGAAGGACGAAGCGGGATTCATCTGTAAGAAGGCGCTCGAGAAGGGCCTCGTCCGCGGTCGGTCCATCGAGGCGATCGTCGCCGCCGCCGTGTACGCCGCGTGTCGAATCGACGGCGTCCCGAGGACCCTGGATGAGCTGCAACAGGTGACGGGCGTCCGGAAGAAGACGATCGGCAAAGCGTACGGCGCCCTCCTGCGAACCCTGACGTTGCGCGTCCCGCCCTCCCGGCCGACGAACTACGTGAGCCGGTTCTGCTCGCGGCTCGGCCTGTCGAACACCGTCGAGGCCGAGGCCCAAAAGATCCTCAAAGAACTCGAGAAGATCGACAGCTCGATGTCCCTGTCCCCCTCGGGGACCGCGGCGGCCGCGATTTACCTCGCGTCCCTGTCGTGCGGGGAGCGCCGGCCGCAGAAGGCGATCGCGAAGGTCGCGGGCGTCAGCGAAGTGACGCTCCGCAACCGCTTCCAGTTCATGGAGGGCTTCATGCAGCAGCTCGTCCTGCCCCGGGGTCGCGCGCCGAAAATCGGCCCGTCGTCGCAAGGTCCTCCGTAGGAAATGCCGCGAACGAGTTCTGTCCCGCGGAATCTGGAGGAAAGGTTTGATAAGGTGCTCTTGCGTCCCTCACTTCGTGTTCGGACCACGCGGAGCCATCGACGGGGTGGAGGGCCGGACGTCCGGCGTGTCCCTCCCGACGAATGGGGAATTGGAAAACTCCCAAGAAGGCTCCCGCCTTTGGGCGTGAGGGCAGCGTGATCCGATGAGTTCCTCTGCGGCGAAGGCAAACGACCTCTCCTGGATGATCGGAGGTCCGCAGGGGAGCGGCGTCGACTCGTCCGCGAACGTCTTCGCGCGCGCCTGCGCCGCCGGCGGCCTGCACATCTTCGGGAAGCGCGAATTCTATTCAAACATCATGGGCGAGCACTCCTACTTCGCCCTCCGCGCTCACTCCAATCTCGTCCGGTCGCACATCGACGACGTCAACGTACTCGCGACGTTCGAGGCGGAGACCCTGTTCCGGCACGCCCGCGAGGTCACCGACGATGGCGCGATCATCTACGATCCGTCGCTCGGAAAGACGCGCCTCTCGGACATCCCGACGATCGAGACGCGGCTCGCTGCCGACCTGAAGACGTACTTGATCTCCCGCGGGGTCGGGGAGACGCTCGACGACGTGCTCGCCGCCTCGAAGCAACGCGGCGTGAGCCTCGTGCCGATTCCATTCAAGGACCTCCTCGAACAAGTCGCGGACGAGTTCCAGATCGACCAGCTGAGCAAGATCTCCCGCGTCGTGAACATGCTCGCGGTCGGCGCTTCCTTCGGGATCCTCGGGTTCGACTTCGAAATGATGCGGCTCGCCCTAGAGGACGTGTTCCGTGCGAAGGCGAAGGTCGTGAACATGAACGCGGCGGGCGCGCGGAAGGCGTACGATATCGCGAAGGCCCTCGTTCCGGAGTTCCCGTACCGCCTCGAGAAACTCCCGCGGCAGGAGTCGCGGCTCTTCCTCACCGGCAGCCAGGCGACCGCCCTCGGGAAGCTGTACGGCGGGATGCGATTCCAGACGTACTACCCCATCACCCCGGCGTCGGACGAGAGTGAGTTCCTCGAGGAGAACGAGGTGCTCGACCTGAATGGCCATGGGCTCAGCCCCGATGCCCGCGATGCCGGATCGGCGAAGGAGGGAGCCGCCTCTATCCTCGTCGTCCAGACCGAGGACGAGATCGCCGCCATCACCATGGCGACAGGCGCCGCGCTGACCGGGGCTCGCTCCGCGACGGCGACATCCGGACCTGGGTTTTGTCTGATGATGGAGGGGATCGGCTGGGCCTCGATCAACGAAGTACCGATCGTGATCACGCTGTACCAGCGCGCCGGCCCGAGTACTGGGATGCCGACCCGCCATGAGCAAGGCGACCTTCGGTTCGCGCTCCACGCGGGCCATGGCGAGAGCCCGCGGATTCTCCTCGCCTCGGGGGACTTCGAGGAGTGTATCCGGGACGGGCTGTTGGCCTTCAACTACGCGGACCGGTACCAGATGCCGGTCATCCACCTCGTCGACAAGGCGCTCGCGAACAGCTACGCCACGACGCCGGTTCCGGACCTCTCCGATCTCCGGATCGACCGGGGCGCCCTCGCCCTCGAGAACAACGGTTACTCCAAAGACAATCCGTACAAGCGGTTCGACCTGAGCAACGGTCCCGTCTCGCCCCGTGCGTTCTTGGGTCAGGAGGGGACAATCTTCTGGAACACCGGCGACGAGCACGAGGAGCGGGGACACATCACGGAGGACCCGATGGTGCGGGACGCGATGATGGAGAAGCGGTTCGCCAAACTCGACCTCGCCGCGAAGGAAATCCCGCGCGACGTCAAGTTGCGGTACTTCGGTCCGAAGGACGCGCCCACGGTCATCGTGAGCTGGGGATCGACGAAGGGCGCACTCCTGGACGCACTGGACCGACTCTGGGCCGAAGGCGCGAAGGTCGGCTACCTCCATGTTCGCCTGATCAACCCGTTCCCGACCGCGGAGATCCTCCCGTACCTCGCGAAAGCGAAACGCCGGATCGGGATCGAGATGAACTTCGGGGCGCAGCTCGCCGGAATCGTCCGGGAGCAGACCGGCGTCGAGATGACCCACTGCATCCTGAAGTACAACGGCCGCCCGATGTCGAACACGGAGCTGTACGACGCGATCCAGGCCGTCGTCCGCGGGAAGGCGGCGAAGAGGACGGTGTTGACCCGTGGCTCTTGAACAGATCCTGAAGCCCTCCGACTTTGCGACCGACGTCCACAACGATTGGTGCCCCGGGTGCGGGGATTTCGGCATCCTCCGGACGATCCAGATGGCGCTCGCCGAGCTGAAGATGGAGCCCCACCGGGTGACGATCGTCTCAGGGATCGGGTGTTCCGCGAAGACCGTCCACTACGTGAAGACGTACGGGATTCACACGTTGCATGGCCGGGCGCTCCCCTATGCGACCGGAGTGAAGCTGGCGAATCCCCAGCTCAAGGTGCTCTGCCTCAGCGGCGACGGCGACGGGCTTGGAATCGGCGGCGGACACTTCGTGAACGCCGGCCGGCGGAACCTGGACATGTTGTACATCATCTACGACAACGGCGTCTACGGGCTCACGAAGGGACAGGCCGCGCCGACCCTCAAGCTCGGCGTCCAAACGAAATCCTTGGCCCATCCGAACATCAACGAGGCCGTCAACCCGATCTGGCTGGCCCTCGCGGCCGGTGCGACATGGGTCGGCCGTGGCTACTCATACGATATCAAGCACCTCGTCGCGACGATCAAGGCGGGGATCGAGCACAAAGGATACGCCTTCCTCGATGTCCTGCAGCCCTGCCCGACGTACAACGACCTGAACACGAAGGAGTGGTACGGGGGCGAGGATCGGAAGGATCCGGCGAGCGGTCGACCGTTGCCCCGCGTCTACAAGCTCGAGGACCAAGGCTACGACCCGGTGGTCCACGATCCGTCCGAAGTCGAGAAGAAGACCACGCAGGCGCTGGAGAAGGCCCTCGAATGGGGAGACCGCATCCCGATCGGCGTGTTCTACAAGAACGAGCACGTGCCGACGTTCGAGGAGCGCATCGCGCAGCGCGTGCCCACGTACATGGACCACCCGCCCGCCCTCCAGCCGATCGCGGGCCCGAACGGCGAGCCGAGGACGGACCTGACGCGGCTCTTGCAGCGCCTCACGTTCAAGGCCGAGTGACCTCGACGCGTTTCGCTCCGCGGTCTTCCTCGAGAAGATTTGCCGCGGGCGTCCCCATCTCCCAGATCCGCTCCGCCATCTCGGACATCGCATCCGCGATCGCCAGATCGTCGGTCCAGATTGCGATGTCGTCGCCGCGGTACGATGAATCGTCATCTGGGATTGGATGGCTCATCAGGAACTCTTTGCCGTCGAAGACGTGCATGTAGACGGGCATCATGAAGTCGATGTGGCGGACCTCCGCGTGTTTCAGGAGGGCGCGCACATCCTCGCGGTTCTCCGGGGTGAAGCAGAAAGCGTATTTCAGACGGACCCCCTGCTTCGCTTTGTCGACGAGGTCGGGCATGAACGCGCCGAGGATTCGCCCCGGGCTCTTCGTCGTCCCGATGCCGATCACCTCTCGCGTCGCGCCGTCGTACATCTTCAGGAGTCGCTCTCGGACGTTCTTGCGGCCGTAAATCGCCTCGAACCGTCCGCGCGATTCCGGCTCCTGCTGAGGGTTGATCGCGAACTCGCGTGCGAGGGTGTCCAATCCCGTGTCAATCTGCTTGGCCCGGGAGCGCATGTCGTCCGCCAGGGCATGCAGGTAGGTTGCGAACGGCACGGCCTTGTACCGGAGCGGTGTCTCGGGCAAGATCTGTACGAGCCCCTTCTCATGGAGCTGTTGCATCGTCGCGTAGATCCGCGTCCGCGGGACCTTGGACAGCGGTGAGATCTGGCTGGCGGTCGCCGACCCCAGGTCCAACAACGTGAGGTACACGCGGGCCTGGTACTCCGTCAGCCCATGGTCCGTCATCTTCCGCAGGCGATCCTGATTGATGGGCACGCGAACCGTCGAAGGCGGTGCGCGACATAAACGTTGTTCCCGCCGTCGGTGACACGTCCGTGCGAAAAGGGCAAGTGAGTCGCCGGCGTTGATGGGCCGTTCGGATGACAGGCTCTGCGGACGATGCGACCCTTCGGCGAGCCTTGGAACACGCGATCGGCGCGGAGAAGGTCCGCACCGACGATTCGATCCTTCGGACCTACTCCACCGATGCGAGCCCGTGCGCGGTCCAGCCGCGAGCCGTCGCGTTCGCCGAAGCCGAGGACGACGTCCGCGCGGTCCTGCAGGTATGCCGCGAGCTCGAGGTCCCGATCACCCCGCGGGCATCCGGTACGTCTCTGTCCGGCGCCGCGATTGGTCCCGGTGTGGTCCTGGACACGACCCGATTCAACCGCATCCTCGGTTTCGATCCGGAGCGCCGGTTCGTGCGCGTCGAGCCCGGCATCCTCCTCGCCGAGTTGAACGCGTATCTCGCGGAGCGCGGAATGCGATTCGCTCCCGACCCCGGAAGCCAAGATCTGTGCCGGATTGGCGGCATGGTCGGGCACAACGCCTCCGGATATCGCAGCGTGAAGTACGGCCAGACGAGGGATCACGTCCTGGGCCTGAAGGTCCTTCTGGCCGACGGCACGCCGGTACACGCGCATGAGGTCCCCTTGGACGGCGCGGAATGGCGGGAGATCGTCGGCCGCGCGAACGGGCTGGAGCAGGTGAGGAAGGAGATCGAGGCTCACCAGGACGCGATTCTCTCGAGTCGTCGCCCCATCCGGAAGCATTCGTGCGGATACGAGCTCATCGGCCTCGTGGAGTCGTTCGCCCGCGGCGTCTTTCCCCTCGCGTCCCTGTTCGTCGGGAGCGAAGGCACCCTCGCGCTCGTGACGGAAGTCACCTTGCGCGTCCTCCCCATCCCCCCTCGTCGGGTCACCCTGCTCCTCTACCTGGACCGATTCGAGGACCTCGGCCCGGCGGTCGCCGACATCCTGACGTGGGCTCCGAGTGCGATGGAGGCCGTCGACGGGGACTCGCTGGCCCTCCTGGACCGGGAGGTGCTTGCCATTCCGCGCACGGCGAAGGCGATGCTGCTCGTCGAGTTCGACGAGGGCGATCTCGATGCGATCGCGGACGCCGTGGTCCGGCGCGTCGCGACTCGCTATCGGTTGAGCCGGGACGCCGAGGTCGCGTCCGATCCGGTGCGTCAATCGACTCTTTGGAGAGTTCGCAGATCCGTCTTCCCGACAATCATCCAGCGGCCCGGGCCGCGCAGGGCGTGGGGCTTCGTGGAGGATCCGATCGTCCCGCGCGACCGGGTGCCGGAGTTCATCGCCTTCCTCGCGGACCTCGCACGGCGTCACGGGACGATCGCGGGCATCTACGGCCACATCGGAGATGGGAACACGCACTATCGCCCGTTGTTCGATCCGACGGATCCGCAAGACTTCGAGCGCATGCGGGCGCTGCGAGAGGAGTTCGACCGCACGCTGCTCGACCGTTTTCGCGGCGCGCCATCGGGCGAACACGGGATTGGACGGATTCGCGCGGAGACGCTGCCGCGCGTCTGGGGCGCCGAGGTATACGGCGTCATGCGACGGGTCAAAGAGGCGCTCGACCCGCGCGGGCTCCTGAATCCCGGCGTTATGTTCTCATCGGACCCGTGGTGGACCACCTGGGGCGGGCTCGAATCTCGCGTTCCGATGTGATAGGTGCCGAAGCTTTAAGCCGACCGGGGAGTTCGTTTCATCGAGGTGCGACCAGAGGTCGCTGCCCGGAGAGTATCGGGGATGCGAAGCGGCGAAGGAAGGGTTAAGAGCGACCCCGATATTCGAGCGCTCCGGGAGCGGGTCGCGGGCCGCACCTCGGGGGTCCAGATCGAATGATCCAGCGTGCGGAGCAGGCGAACATCGTTGGTCTCCGCTCGAAGGATTTCGTCCAGTGGGTCGAGGAGAACATTGACGCCCCGATCAAACGCGGGCCCGGCGGGGCCATTCTCGAGCGGCTGAAGGCGGGTCTCGTCGGCGAGTTCTTCAACTGGGCGAAGCGGAACTCCACGTGGCCGTTGCACTTCGGAATCATGTGCTGCGCGATCGAGATGGCGGCGACTTCGGATCCTCGATACGATATCGAGCGATTCGGGGTCATCTACCGCTCGTCCCCGCGGCAATGCGATGTGCTCCTCCTGAACGGTCCGATTTCGCTCAAACTCCGCCCCGCGGTGCGCCGGCTCTACGAGCAGATGGCGGAACCCAAATGGGTCATCGCGATGGGCGAGTGTACGATCTGCGGCGGTCCTTACTACGACTCCTACTCGGTGGTCAAAGGCTCCTACACGTTCGTCCCGACAGACATCTTCATCCCCGGCTGTCCCGTGCGGCCGGAAGCCCTGATCGACGGCTTCCTGAAGCTCAGCGCGAAGATCAAAGCGGAACGGACCGGCTGGGTGCGGACGAAGAAGGGGCGCCTCGTCAGCGCGCGCGAGGGCCAGCTGATGGACATGCAGAAGGGCGAGTACACGTATGAGGTCCCCCAAGTCCGAAGCTGAGCCCCGCGGGAAAGTCGGCGCGGTCGTGGATTGACGGTGTGGGCCCCTTCAGGCCCGCTTGTCTTGAAGGGGTTTGCACCTTCGATCTGTGGGATCCTATGTCAATTGGCCCCGCGAATTCTTGCCCTTGTCCCCACAACCCCGCTCCCATCCAAGCGCGTGAGGTCGTGAGTGATTTGTCGGCAGATCAGACCCCTCCCCAATCCGCCCGGATTCGCCGCGTAGCTCTAGCGCCCATCCCGTCGGCCTAGACGACCTCGTTCTTGCCCTTGAGTCAACCCCCTCGCGGGCCAAAGCTCACGAGAAAAGCGACAACGGACGAAGCTTTGGGGTCATGGGTGAGTATTATAGGGCCTTCGTAGTGACGGACGAGCCTGTGACGAAATGGCCCGCAAAAAGAGACGAGGTCGAATACGACGTGCTGCGAGTGAGCGTCAACGTGCGCACCAACTGACTCTTGATGCCCCGACATGGAGAAACTTGAGTCGGTTGGCACGACTCTATCGCACATCGCGGTCAGCGATCGTGCGGAGGCTCATCGCTTCTGAAGCAGTGAAACTCCAAAAAGGGGCCGAAGAGCGAGGCATGGAGTCTCGACTACCTGATGCCCGTCCATAGTCCACCCGTTTCCCGACACTTTGGACCTGGGTTCGAATCCGATTAGGCCCGTAACGCACTGGACCGTCGAAGGGAACTCGTGGTCACCACCCCGAGAACGTCGTTTCGCATGCTAGTGGTTGAAGGGCGATTTTCGACAATATAGCTCGCCCTTCGGATCCGGTCCGGGCTACCTCGCAATCACCGCGGCCTGGAGGTCATCGAGGACCTCCGTGGCGAGGCGGATGGCGCTTTCGTACTTGCCGGCTTGAAGGGCGTCCTTCGCAAGCTTCAGCGTGCTGCGCATCTCGCCCACGTTCCTGCCGTTATCTCGGGCGCGCTTCCAAGCCTCGATGGCGCGGGTCAATCGGTCCATCGCCTCGGCTCTCGTAATCGCGGGTCTCGCTTCGGGTTCGGGTGTATTTTCGGCCTCGACCGGCTCAGGACCCGTCGAGGCGACAATCGGTGTGGGCGGTGAGGGAGACTCCATCGGCGCGGGAGGTTCGTCCGCCGGGGGCGGGCTAGGCCGTTCGGCCTCCCACACCCCGACGTCCGCCGCCTCGATGACCGTGGCGAGGTACCGCTGCGCCTCGAGTAGGCTTTCCTCCTTGGCCGCCAGTTCATCCCGCTTTGCCGCAAGCCGGTCCGTCTCGTCTTTGAAGACCGACTCGAGGTGGGCGAGGGACCCGTGCAGCTCCGCGGACTCTTCTTGCTGCGCGTGCATCTGCTCGGTGATCGTCCGAAGTTCCTGCTCGCGCGTCTCAAACGCAACCAGCCAGTCCTGTTGGAGCTTGACCAGCTCTTCCTCGCGATTCACGATCGCCAGAAACTTCGCGTCGGCCTCCCGCAACCTTCCGATCATCTCGTGATCGAGGCGTTTCACGTTGCTTTCGGCCTCCTTCAGAGCCTTCTCGCGTGCCGCCAAGTCGCTCGCTGCATCCTGGAATCGTGTCTGTTCGGCCGAAAGATTCTCCCGGTCAGCTCGGATCGTGGAGAGGTCTTGGTCCACGGACGCGCGAGCGGCCCGGACCTCCTCTCTCTCCCCCTCGATGGTTCGACGTTCGGCCTCCAGCCGCCCCGCTCGCTTCTCCAGATCTTGCCGCTCCGAGTCGAGCTGCGCCCTGAGGGCATCGAGTTCCTTGGCACGGGCGTCGAGAGCCGCTTTCATTCCCTGCATCTTCGAGGCGGACGCCCGGACGGCGTCGACCAAGAACGGTGGCGCTTGTTCGGCTGACATGTCGTATCCCCTTCGGCTGAACGTGACGGTATCGGGTCTCCTCATCCCGTTATAAACGATTGGGCCAAGAAATCGGCCGTGACAATAAAGGATCGAGTCCGAGGGCGTGCGGAGGCCACCCGGCTGAATGTCGCGACAAATGGGGACGCTCAGCGATGCCCGACGACCTCGTGATCGCGTCGACAAGATCGATGGAAGCGGCCACCGCACCCGAGCACGGGCCGATACGGAATCCGGGCACCGGCGGCTTGGCTTCGATTTTGGCCTGGGTTTGAATTCCACGAGACTTGCCTCGAGAACCGCGGCAAGGCGCGAATCGCTCGCGGGAGGATAGGCTGCCGCAGACGCCCCAGAGCCTCGGGTGTCGGAGACTCGACGGAAGGGCTCGCACAATTCCACTCCCCGCCGGGAGCACCGCCGTCGTCGGACTCGTGGCACTCCCTTCGCGGGACCTTCACGCGCGTCAAAACATGACGCCATGGCTTGGTTCGGGCTGGTCGGTCCTGCGCGGTACGAAGCCCCCGGGCACTAGGAAGGAGCCACCTTCGATGCGCGACTGCGGAGGCGTTGGACAGCGACCAGGAGCGCGAAGATGAGTCCGACCCAGATAGCGTAGTCCAGAGCGATCATGGGCACGTTATCGGTAAATCCGCATCCATTCAGGGGATTCGGGGCGAAGCATGGGCTAGTCGGAGCACTCCAAGCAAATGGGAAGCCCATCGAATTGCCTTCCGGCGTTCGGGTGACGAGCGCGATCAAGCCGATCCCAGGTAGTCCTAACGCTATCGATATCAGGGTTTTGCGGAGAAACCGCTGGACCCGTGTTGGGGGCCTGGCTCTATGGCCATACGTCAGCGCTCCGCTGACTAATACGCAACAAGTACCCGGTCTCAGCTCACCGCTTTCTTCACGAGCGCGCTGATCCTTGCCTCTTCGGTGGGGGTCAACTCCTTCAGCGCGAAGGCGACTGGCCACAGGGCGCCCTCGTCGAGGTTCGCCGCGTCGCTGAAGCCGAACGTCGCGTACCTCGTCTTGAACTTCTGCGCGGGTTGGAAAAAGCAGACCACCTCGCCGTCCTTGGCATACGCGGGCATCCCGTACCAGGTCCTCGGCGAGAGGGCGGGCGCGCTGGCTTTGATGATCGCGTGGAGCCGCTTGCCCATGGCGCGATCCGGTTCCCGCATCTCGGCAATCTTCGCGAGCACGGCGCTTTCCCCTTCCGCCTTGTCCGCGCGCGGGCCGCGGCCCGCGGACGTCTTCAGCTCTTGGACGCGCTCCTTCATCGCGGCTCGTTCCTCGTCCGTGAATCCCTTGAGCTTCTTGTTGACCGCGGTGGTGCTCTTGGCGGACTCTTGCGTGTCCTTCTTTGGGCTCATAGAAACCTCCTTAGATGGTGATTGATTGTCGTTGAAGCAGAGTTCTCACCGGGTATTAAGCGTACTCATTACTCACGCAAGAACTCGTTCGGGCTCGGGGCCGCCACGTCGCCCTTTCGAGGCTCCCGTTCTAGACTCCATCACCATCCATCCGCTCGTCAGTGACATCGCATTCAAATTTGCTTTTCTGGTGATCCTCTCGTCTGTCTATTCTCCCATCGACTTGCTTTCCAGGTTGTATGTCGCTTTGAGAAAGCGAAAAGCAGACTGAGTTTCTGATACCGGAGTCTCCTTCCTCCGCGCGGTCCCAAACTCGTTTGGCCCGAAGGAACTAGATTGTGAAGGAACGATGCGCTCCCTGTCGAGAGCACTGTCGTGGTCGGACTCGCGGCATTCTCTTCGCGGGACCCTTCAGGTCCACAGCCTCCCCAGGAGCCGGAGCTCCTCCGTTCATTCACGCCCTGATAGGATCGTCGCAGCGTCCTGATGTCAATCTTCTTCGTGTGACTTTGGCCTGCGTCACGCCCCGGGAGCTCCCGACCTCATACTTCGCGAACCTTCATCTCGTTCGAGCTCGTACTCGGCCCGTCCATGGCCCGCAACCTGTACTTCCTCGGCACCGCCGGTTCCGGGAAGTCGACGATGGTCTACGCGTTCCAGCTCTGGATGAACTCCCAAGGGCTCGACTGTGTCACGGTGAATCTCGATCCCGGTGCGGAGGCGTTGCTGTACTCGCCGGACCTCGATGTGCGGGACTATGTGAACCTGGAGGAGGTCATGGCGGAACAAGGCCTCGGGCCGAACGGCGCGCAGGTCGCCGCGGCAGACATGGCCGCGATGAACGCCAAGGAGCTCGCGGACGTCCTGGAGACGTTCGAGACGAACTACAACCTGATCGACACGCCGGGCCAGATTGAGCTTTTCACGTTCCGCGCTTCCGGCCCGGTCCTGATCGATGCATTCGGGCGCGAGGACTCCGCGCTCATCTATCTCAACGATCCGGCGCTCGTGAAGAGCCCCAGCGGCTTCATCTCGTCCGTGCTCCTGAACGCCACCGTCCAGTTTCGCCACGGGTTGCCTTTCATCAACGTCCTGAGCAAGGCGGATCTCCTCCCGGAGCCGGAGCTCGAACGAATCGTGAAGTGGTCGCTCGACCCGTTCGCCCTCTACGAAGCCCTCTTTGAGGAAGCCGCAACACCGAAGACCCTTCTCGACGTCGAGTTCCTGAAGAGCATGGAGTCGATCGGCGTCTATCGCCGCGTCCATCCGGTATCTTCCGAGTTGACGTTCGGTTTCGAAGAAATCTACAGCCAGGTTCAGCTGGTCTTCGAGGGCGGCGAGGATCTGTCGAAGGACTGAGCACCGTCATCCCGGAAAAGCCGGAGCGGAATCACAAGAGGCCATCGAACGCTTTGAGGACCTCCGGATACTTCGTGCGAATCGCGTCGAGCACGACCGGAGTTGAAAGCTGTTCGACGCCGATTTCGGAGACCGCTCGCAGGACCTTGTTGATCGTCTCGTCATCGACCCGGATGAGGCGTTCCTTGATCAGGTAATGCCGGGCGAGTTCCTCTTCCATACGAGCGCGCCACTTTGCATCGTACGCTCGAAGGACTTCCTCGGTCGCGTCCCCCTCGCGGGCACCCGCCGCGACCTCGCCCGCGTACCGCCCCGACAGACAGCCGTTCAGGATGCCGCCGCCCGTGAGGGGGTCGATCAGCCGGGCCGCGTCTCCTGCCAGCATGACACCCGGAGCGACCGTCCGTTCCAGAGGCATCGACACGCTCACCGCACCGGCGACCTCTTCGACGATTTCGCCGCGAGCCAGGCCCGGGGTCCGTTCGATCAACCGATCGAGGTACTTCTTCGCGTCCGCGCGCTCTCGAATCTTCGAGAGGTTCACGCCGATCCCGACGTTGGCAACGTCCGCGGCCTTCCAGAACACCCAGGCATAGCCACCCGGCGCGCAGCTCCCCAAGTAGAAGTCATTGAGCCGCGGGTCGCCCTCCACGCCGACCAAGGTGTATTGCAAACACGCGTCGATGTCCCGGGTCCGGAGGTGGGTCTCGAGCCCGGCCCACCGGCCCACTTGGCTCTCGAATCCGTCGGCCCCGATGAGGATGTCCGCACGGACGTCGAACGTATCGCCCATGTGCTCGCAACGGGCGCCGATGACCCGTCCATCCTCCCGGAGCAGGGCGACCGCGCTCGTCTTAATCATGATCTCCGCACCGGCCTTCGCGGCCTCCCGTGCGAGGAACCGATCGAACAAGTCTCGCTCGAGGATGTAGCCGCATTCGTTCCCGGCCCGGGTCTCATCGAGGACCAGCGTCGTGCCGTCGGGCGCGATGATGCGCGCGCCGTCGACCTCGTGACAGATGAACTCGCGGCTCGGCGTCAGCCCGATCTCCTCGAGCCACCGTTTCGCGACGCCTTCGCCGCACCGAACGGGCGTACCGATCTCGGATCGCTTCTCAATCATGAGGACGTCGGCCCCCCCGGTGGCCGCGTACTTGGCCGCGGTGCTCCCGGTCGGACCCGCGCCCACGACAAGGACGTCCACCTGGCGGTCCATTTGCTCCGGTCCGATTCCGTCGGGACTCATGAGGCTTTGGGACCGATTCGGTCGGAAGCCCTGAACAACGACGGATGCGGCGGTTGCGGTGATCGCCGGCCCCCAGCGCCTTCAACATGGGGCGGTCGCAACGGGTCGAACGGCGTACGTATTTGGTGGAGTTCCGTACTTACGTGGATCATGGAGCTGGAAACCCGGAAGGTCCAGAAGCTGGGATACTCGAGTCTGGGGGTCTCCCTCCCGAAAGACTGGGCGTCGTCGAACGGCATCCGTCCAGGGGCCCTCGTCAGCTTGGCGATCGAAGACGACGGGAGTCTCCGCGTGCGGGTCGGTCCGCTCGAGGAGTATCCGGTCACCGCAGAGGCGACGATCGACGCGGACGAGTGGAGCGGGCCCGAGGCGCTGACGCGGATGATCACGGGCAACTACATCGTCGGTTGCAACACGATCCGGCTGCGGAGCCGAGAGGAGCTCTCCCCGAGCCAGTTGCAGGAGATTCACGAGGCGGTGCGCGGCCTCACGGGCCTCACGATCGTGAACCAAGGCCCCAAGTTCGTCACGATCGAGAACTTCGTCGAGCCGACACGATTCCCCATTGACGGCCTCCTCCGACGTCTGCACTATCTCACGTCCCGGATGGAGAAGCTCGCACTCGGCGTCATCTCCGGCGATGCAAAGGGAAACATCGAGGAGGTCGCCCGGATGGAGCTCGAGGTGGACCGACTGTACTGGCTCGTCGTGCGGCAGCTCCTTCTCGCGGCTCAGAACCGCACGATCGCGGGGCGAATCGGGGTGACGGAGCCTCGTCATCTCCTCGGGGACCGAGTGGTCACCGTCGGCCTGGAGAATGTCGGCGACTTGTGGGAGGAACTCGCCGCCGGGGTCGGGCCGTTCCTCAATCCGACCCGCCGGATCCCGCGGGATTTCGCGAAGACGATTGGGAACTTGAAAGGAAAGCTCGAGGACGTGATTGAGCTGACGATGACCGCCTTCTTCGCCAACGACCTGGCGAAGGCCAACGAGGCCCTCGATCGACAAGCGGCATTGACTCGTGATATTCGGGCTGTCGCCGGGTCCGGTTCCCGGCCGCGTCGGGGACAGACAAGCGGTTCATCGCGTTCGAACGGTTTGATTCAACTCGTCCTGCGACCGCTGGAGCACGTCGCGAAGTACTACGGCAGTATCGCGCAGATTACGATTAATCGGGCGCTCGAAAGGCCGGCACGCCCCCGCCCCACCGGTGCCGAGCCCGTCCCACCCGGAGAGCCGGCGGACCGTCCGTGATCAAGAGCGAAGCTCAGACGTGCGCTGTTCGGGCTGCATAGTCTTTCCGGAGTTCCTTCATTGTCCGCGTCTTTCCCGGTCCGGCTTGAGGGAGGTCGGACACGAGGACCACGTCCTCGACGTGGGCCAGCAACGGATTCAGGTTGTGCTTGATGGATCGCTGAAATTCGCGGCGGAGTTCCGCACGAAGCGTATCGGATCTGAGGAGCCGTGGATCGCGCGGGACGACGTACACCACGAGGCGGTGCTGGCCTGAGCCGTCGAGGTCGACTGCGATCGGCTTGGAGTCGTAGACGTTGTCGTTCTTGAGGACGCTCCGGATTTCCTCGGAGCTCGTCTTCACGCCGTTGATATTGATCATGTCGTCGATTCTCCCGAGATGGCGATAGTAGCCATTGCCGAGACGCTCGAGCTGGTCTCCGTGTCGCCGCAGTGCCTCTCCGTGCCGGCCTTTCGGGACGCCGTCGTAGTACTCTTCATCGTTGTCGTAATTCAACAGCTCGGTCGAGAGGCCGATCGATGGCGGGACGAGGAACAATTCCCCGCGGGAGGCCGGGCGGCCCCCGTCGAGGATCTCGAAGTCCAGGCCGAGGGCGGGGGTGGTGAACGTCGACGGAGCGCACGGTTGCACGACAGACCCGGTGATGTATCCACCGCCGATCTCCGTCCCGCCGCAGTATTCCACGATGGGGCGGTACCCGGCGAGGAACATCAGGTACAGCATCTCCTCCGGCGTGGAGGGCTCCGCGGTGGAGCTGAACAACCGGATCCGGTGCCAATCGAGCCCTTCCATTGTCCGGTCCGCCTTCCAGTTCCGAACGAGCTTCGGCACCACGCCGAGCATCGTGACACCAGCTCGAGCGACGAACTCGCCGAACGGGCGGGCGGTGGTCGCCCCGACGTACAAGGCCATCGTCGCCTCGTTCACGAAGCTCCCATAGGTCAGCCATGGTCCCATCATCCATCCGAAGCTCGTCGGCCAGGCGAGCACGTCCCGCGGTCGGATGTCTTGATGGAGGTACGCATCCGCGGCGCTCTTAATCGGGGTCGTGTGGGTCCACGGGATGGCCTTCGGGTCTTTCGTCGTCCCCGACGAGAACAGGATGTTCGTGTGGTCGCCGGGCCGACACGAGACCGCATCGTAGTCGTCCCGGTCGCTGAGGAAATCCGTCCATGCCAGATCTTCCTCCCGGACGAGGCGCGCCTTCGCCTCGGTTCGGGGAATAACGATCGCCCGCGGCCCGTTTCCTTCGACGACTTTGGAGTAAATCGTATGCTCTTTCCCGTCGCGGAGGTACGAGTCGACCGTGATGACGGCGCGGGCGTCGGCGATGCGAGCACGTTTTTGGAATTCCGGCGCCGCCGCGGCGTCCGCGATGCCGACCGCGCATCGCCCCGACAGCACGATCCCGAGGTACGCCGCCACCGCTTCCGGAGTCATGGGCAAGTACAACGCGACTCTCTCGCCCCGAGCCAGGCCGAGCTCATCGTCCAGCCCGTTGGCGACCCGAGCACTCAGTCGCTGAAGCTCACCGTAGGTGATCTTCCGTACGGAGTCGGATCCCTCGAGTCCAGAGAGGATGGCCGTGTTGTTCGCGCCCGCACGGAAGCAGCTTTCCGCGATGTTCATCCGCGCGCCGGGTAGCCACTCCGGATGACGA
>DATMDM010000121.1:0-4082 GCA_035557795.1 Thermoplasmata archaeon
CGGGAGGATCATGATGTATACCGCCGGATGGGAGTAGAACCAGAAGAGGTGCTGCCACATGATCGGGTCGCCGCCGACGGCGGGCGAGAGGAACGCGGTGATGCCGTGGCGATCCAGGAGGAGGATGAACAACCCGCCCGCCAGGACCGGCGTCGCCAGGAGGACGAGCCCCTGCGTGACGAGGATCGACCAGACGAACAGGGAGAGATTCTTGAACGTGATCCCGGGAGCGCGGTGCCGCAAGATTGTCACGAGGAAGTTGATCGCGCCCGCGGTCGACGAAATCCCGAGGAGCTGCAACCCGACGATCCACATGTCGACGCCCGGGCTCCGATCGTACACGCTCAGAGGCGTGTAGCCGGTCCACCCGATGTTCGCGGCGCCGAGCCACATGATCACGCCGGCGACGGGGATGAGCCAGAAGCTCAGGGCGTTGATCCGCGGGAACGCCATGTCCTTCGCACCGATGAGCGGCGGGACCATCAGGTTCCCGAACCCCGCGAGGATCGGGATCGACACGAGGAAGATCATCGTGGTCCCGTGCATCGTGAACAATTCGGAATACGTGTTCGCGTCGACGATCGTCGGTCCCGGGTAGGCGAGCTCCGTCCGCATCAACAGGGCGAGGACGCCGCCGATGATGAAGAACAGGAACGAGTTTGCGAGGTACAGGATTCCGATCTCGTGGTGGTTCGTCGTAGTGAGCCAGCGGAACACGCCGATCGGTGCGTTCCGATGACGGTATGCGGTGACGACTTCGCCCGCCATCCCATGAAACTCCGCGGTGGTGGCCTCTCCCGATGGGCCGCCGCGTCCCGTACCCCGGAATCCGGCATAAGGCTTTCCACCGTGTGCGTTCGAGCGGTGTCCGCCGCAGAACTCGTATCGTCCCACCACAAATACTTTAGAGGAAAGCGAGTTTCGCCAGGCGATGTCGGGCCTCCGACGGATTGGCCTGGTGGCCTCGGCGCTCGTCCTGTCCGTCGGGTTTCTCGGGGCAAACGCACGGGCCCAGGGTATCTCGACCGGTCAGCAGGCGACGGACCAACTCTTCTATCTCGTCCTGGTGCCGGCAATCGGGATCGGCATCTTGGTCATGGGCCTCGTGGCCTACGCGGTCCTGAAGTTCCGGGTGCGAAAGGGCCACACGGAGGGACCGACGAACCCGCAGACAAACAACCGCCGTCTCGAGACGATGTGGACGATCATCCCGGCGATTATCCTCGTCGTGGTCGGAGTCGCTGCGTTCCAGACGCTCATCACGACCGACACGATCCCGCAGAAGCCGGATGTGATCGTCGAGATTAACGCACATCAGTGGTACTGGAACTTCAACATCACCTACATCCGGAACGGCACGTGGCTCAACGGAACGGGGACGTTCACATCGCTAAACACAACCGGCGCGTTCAGCGTGAAAGCGGGTCTGACTGTCAAACTCATCCTGCGCTCCTTCGACGTGGCGCACTCATTCTACCTTCCGGATTTCCTGTTCAAGATCGACGTCATCCCCGGCCACACGAACACGTACTGGTTCCAATCGCTCCAGCCCGGCGATTACGCGATCCGGTGCGCGGAGTTCTGTGGCCTGAACCATTACACGATGACGGCCACCCTCCACGTGGTGAAGTGAGCGAGGAGTCCGAGGCGGCGCGATGATCGGGAACCAAACGCGCATCGCGGTCCTTGCGATGGTCGCCGCGTTGCTGGGCGGCACGGTGGGGGGCACTCTCGCGTTAATTCCCTCAGCCGCGTCATCGGGCCGAGCCCCGACCCAGTTGCCACCGCCGAGGACCGGAATCTCTCCGGTCAACTTCACCTTCTACGGGAACTCGGTTCGCGGTTGGGGATTTTCCAACGCCACGATCACCGAGCCGGGTCCGAACATTACGGTCTACTTCGGGGACGTGTTGAACCTCACGCTGATCGGAAATGACTCGGCGCCACACAGTTGGTTCATCGATTACGACAACAGCCTCGCGGTGAGCGGGGATGAGCCGACCTCGGGCGATTTCAACGTCGCCGGGAACATCGTGGGAGAGGCGAGCCTCCCGGCGTTGCATCCGGGCAACTGGACCTACCGGTGCGGGATGCATCCGACGAGCATGACCGGGAGAATTCGGATTCTGCAGCAACCGAGGCCCGTGAACCTCACCCTGTTCGGGGACGCGGCTCTCGGATGGGGGTTCTCGAACGCGTCCCTTCGGGAGCCCGGACCACCGCTCGTTGTCCTTTGGGGCACGAACGTGACGCTCACGCTGATCGCACACGACTCCGCGCCGCACAATTGGTTCATCGACTACAACAACGACCTGAGTGCGTCCCCGGGAGAACCCGCCTCGCCCGATTTCAACAGCCCGGTCGGGAAGATTGTCGTCTGGCCTTTTGTCGCAGACCAGACCGGTAACTGGACGTATCGCTGTCATATCCACCCGACCAGCATGACGGGAACCGTCTCGATCGTCGGAGGACCGCCCCACGAGTTGCCGAGGGGAGCTCTGCCCCTGATTACGGGGATCATGATCGGTGCTCTATCTGTCGTCCTCGTTTTTGCGGTGATCTACCACGTTCGCGCCGTGCGCGCGGCCAAGCGGATTCGATGAGGGACCGCGATGACGGATTTGGCCGTCGTCGCAATCGGGCTGGGCGTGATTCCCCTTGCGGCGATTCTTCTCTATTCCCTCCGCGACTTGGTGCTCGCACACCGGGAGCCGATCTGGGGCTTCCTCGCCGGCGTCCTCGCGTTCTTGGCCCTGGGACACGCGATGGCCGCGGTCCTCGTGAACAAGTCGCTCTTTGGCGACGCTGCGATCGCGATTGCGGTCGGGTTCGTTGGCCTGGCGGTCGGCGCGGGCATCGCCTGGTCGTTGCTTGAGGGGCCTTTTATCCGGAGAGAACCGGACCGCATTCTCTGGGTCGCGGTCGCGTTTCTCGTACTGCACAGCTTTGGGGACGGTCTGGTCCTAGGCCGAGACTTTGTCGGAGGAATCGTCCCATCGATCCAAGTGGACGGGGTTACAATCAGTGCGACCGTGACTCATCGGTTCGTTGAAGGATGCTTGGTCGTCGTTCCTGCGATTTGGGCGACTTGGAAAGCAAGGCCCGCCTTCGCTCTCCTGCTCGTCTCGTTCGCATCGGTTCTGGGCGCGTACATTCCGGGCGCGGTCTTCGGCGCGTACGGAGGCGCCCTCCGTTCCCTGGTTCAAGTTGCCATTCCGACGTTCTTGGCCGCGATCGAAGCGACCCTTGGCTTGCTTCTGCTCGCCCGCGGGTTCCTGCCGATTGCTGCGGCGGACCGCGGCAACCGCTGGCCCTGGTGGACGGCCGTGGGGTTCATCGCCATCAGCCTTGTCCACTTCTTCGTCGAGTGAGGCTCACGCCGCGGCGGTCCTGGGCAAGGCCTTCGCGGGCCAGAGAGAGACGAGCGCAACGATGAGAGCGGACGCGAGCGTCGCGGTCCCAAGGGCGAGATGGATCGTGACGACGACCCAGTCGTTCTCCGACGTAATCGTGAGCGCGCCGACGGCCACCTGCGTGACGAGGATTGCGAAACTCATGATGGACAGCGTGACGATTCGCATCTCCGGGCGAAACCAGAGTACGGCGGCCACGAGGGTGGACAACATGAAGAGCCCTGTCAACGCCGCGACGAGGCGGTGGATGTACTCCACAAGGATTCTGGCATCCGCCAGGTTCGGCACCACCGACCCGTTGCATAGAGGCCAATCCGGGCACGCAAGCCCCGCGTCCATGCCACGGACGGTGCCGCCGACGACAATCGTCGCGTAGGCGAAGAGCGCCCCGAGGATCGCCACGACCTGAAGAAGTCGCCTGCGGTCGATCGGCATGGGAACCTCCCGCCGCGGGAGAAAGTCCGCCTCCTTAAACCCTCGCGACGGATCGGCTCGGGAGCGTGGGCCGACGCCTTAACTCGGTCGTAGCGAAAAAGCATGGGGACGCAGGGATTTGAACCCTGATCGACGGGTTTCTCCCACGCGGGGAGCGACCCACGCGTGTTCTGCGAACCATGGGTCAGCGCTCCAGTCTGTCATCACCGGAATCAGCAAACCCGTTCGCCATCA
>DATMDM010000122.1:0-3356 GCA_035557795.1 Thermoplasmata archaeon
CGGCACAGGTGCTCCCCGCTGTACCGGAGCCACTCGACGGCGGGGGCGCCGCATCGGTCGCACGCCACGGCCGATCGAATCGGCGCGGAGGCTTAATACCTCATGGGCCCGGAGGCGGTCCCGAGGGAGGAGGCGGACCGGTTTGCGCGGCTCCCAGCGGCGGCGCGATGCCGGGTCCGGCCACGTACGGCGGCGCGGCGCCGAAGAAGGGCAGGGGGCGGCGGACAATCAATTCGTACGCAACCGCAACGAGGATGACTGTCCACGAACCCACCAAGGCGCTGATGAAGGCTGAGGAGACGATGGACACGAACGCGGAGACGATGGGATCGCTTGTCAAGGAGGCGAGAGTGAGAGGAAACGAGATCGCGAGGCTGATGACTCCCGCGAGAAGGCCCGCGACGAGGATCGCGCCGAACAAGGACCATCGGTGGCCTCGGGTCATCCGCCAGCTCCTCGAGAGGCCACCGACCGCGCTCGTATTCTCCATCATGATGGCGGGAGCGTACAGGACCAAGGACACGTAGAGGAAGATCGCCAGTAGACCCAGGACGACGAGCAAGATCGCGCCTCCACACAGGAGCGCGACGGCCCCCCCGGTGCTGGTGAGTCCCGTCAACAGGGCGACGACGATGAGGAGCAGCGGGATTGTGACGAGGCCGAAGAGGATGAGACCAAGCAGGATGTTCGCGCCCAGAATGCTGGGGAACCGCGCGAGTCCGCGGCGGAGGGCCTGCTCTACGGTCATCGGTTCGCCGCGGTATCGGCGGACCGCGTACTCCGTCATCGCGCCGGTGACGATGCTCGCCAGGATCGCAGACACAACGAACGTCGCGATCGCGTCGAGGAGGATGAGACCGAAATTCACGTTCGGAAACGACGTCGCAGGGAGGCCGCCGATGGCCCCGCCGAGGCGGACCGTCCCGAAGATGGCGAACGAAAGGACGAGGGAGAGCACACCGGTCGCGGCTCCCAAGGCCAGGTACACGACGAAGAAGGGCAGGAAGTTCTTCGTGTATACGTCGAACAGGCCGGAGAGCATGTCCGAGAAAGTCGCCCTCCGCGGGAACGGGAGCGCATAATACGGGTATCCGCCCGGATAGGCGGCCACGGGAGGCGGGCCGGCAAGAGGCGGACCTGCCGCCGGCGCGCCGGGTGCCGCCGCGGCGGCCCCGAGACGGGTCCCGCAATTCACGCAGAAGGTGTTCGTCGAGGCGTTCGTGGTCCCGCACGCGGGACACACGGTCGAAGCGGCCAAGTGCAACCCCCGCCGGGCATCTCGCACCCGGGTAGTTGAGTCTTGCGGCGGGCTTCCGCAGAGCGGCGTGGTTATTTCGAGTGAGAACCGCGCCGACTCCTTTATCCGGAATCCGCGGAATTTCGCCCATTCTCCGAGGGAACGCTATGGATATCAACCAGCTCGGCCTCGTCCTGATGGGGATCGTCCTGGGTTGGTTCCTCCTGTTCGCCGTGCGCCGGTACAAAGTCCAGTGGGGCGCGTTCGCGGCGTTCATGGCGATCGTCTTCGGCGTCAGCATGATGTCCTTCCTGTACGCCCGGGACCTCCTCGCGTACTACGGGATCGGGATCTTCATCGGCTTCGTCTCGAACATGATTGTTCGCGTCGCCGGCACGACGGCGGGCGGGAAGTTCGGCGAAGGCCTCCTCGAAATCAGCGCGTTCGAGAGGAAGGAGTGAGCCATGCCAGCGGCCGACGTCCGCGCCGCCAAAGCCGCGAACGAGGCAGCCATCTTCGCCCGGGCCAACGTGGTTGGGGTGGCGATCGGCAACAAGTCCATTCGCGGTCGCGAGACGGACGAGCGATGCATCGTCGTCTTCGTCGAGGCGAAGAAGCCCGAGGCGCAATTGCGTCACTGGGACGTTGTCCCGAAGACGTTCGGCAGCGTCCGTACAGACATCGTCGAAACGGGCCGCTTCCATGCCCTGCGATCCGAACAGGCGATCGACCTCGAACGGACGAAGCGGATCCGGCCGGCGCCGGGCGGCGTGAGCATCGGCCATGTCCAGATCACCGCCGGGACGTTGGGCGTCCTCGCTCGGCGGAACGGCCGGCCGGTCATCCTGTCGAACAACCACGTCCTCGCGAACCAGAACGCGGGCCGGGTCGGTGACCCGATCCTGCAACCCGGACCCGCCGACGGTGGCCGATTGCAGGACACGATCGCACGGCTCGTCGATTTTGTCCCGATCCAGTTCAAGGAGCGGGAACCCGGACCGATCGCACGGTTCTTGGCGCGGCTGTTCGGGCCCCTCCTCCGCGCGGCGGGTTGGGGCCTCAAGCGCCTTCCGACCGGTCAATCGAACCTCGTCGACGCGGCAGTCGCCGAGCCGATCGAGACGCGGCTCGTCGCACCGGACATCCTGGGCATCGGTCGCGTCCGCGGCACGAAGGAACCGGACATCGGGATGCGGGTCCGCAAGAGCGGCCGCACGAGCGGCGTGACGGAAGGACGCATCACGGCCATCGATGCGGTCGTCGAAGTGGATTACGGCGGGCCGACCGCGATCTTCCGAGAGCAGATCGTGAGTGACCTCCTGTCAAAGGGCGGCGACAGCGGCTCTCTCGTCGTCGACGAGGGACGCCACGCGGTCGGCCTCCTCTTCGCCGGCGGGGCGACGACGACGCTGATCAATCCGATCGCCGCGGTCGCGCACTTCCTGGACGTCGCCATCGAGTAGGTTCGGCTCGCCCCCGCCAAAGGCTTATTACGCATCCGCCGGATTCGCCGCGCGTTGGGGCGGCGATGAAGGAACTTTGGGTCGAGAAGTATCGACCGAAGAGCCTGGACGAGGTCGTCGGCCAGGAGGAGATCGTCGAGCGCCTCAAGGCCTACGCGAAGACGGGAAACCTGCCGCACCTCCTGTTCGCGGGTCCCGCGGGCACCGGCAAGACGACGTCCGCGATCGCCCTGGCCCGCGACATGTTCGGCGAGGACTGGCGCCAGAACTACTTTGAACTGAACAGCAGCGACGAGCGCGGCATCGAGACCGTGCGGACGAAGGTCAAGGAGATCGCGCGCCTCGCGCCGTTCGGCGGGACGAATTTCAAGATCATCTTCCTCGACGAGGCCGACAACCTGACGGCGGACGCCCAGGCGGCCCTGCGCCGCACGATGGAGACCTACTCGAAGACGTCCCGCTTCATCCTGTCCGCCAACTACTCGTCGCGGCTCATCGAGCCGATCCAGTCCCGTACGGCGGTCTTCCGGTTCCGCCCGCTCAAGCCGGAGGCGATCGCCGAGTACATCGGACGGATCGCGAAGGCGGAGAAGCTCAAGATCACCGACGACGGGATGGAAGCCCTCGTCTACGTCGCGGAAGGGGACATGCGACGC
>DATMDM010000123.1:0-4593 GCA_035557795.1 Thermoplasmata archaeon
CCCAAACTGTCAGATTCGCGCGGTCCGACCGAGCGAGTGCGAATTGCTCGTAGCTTACGGAAGGCGGCGAATAGCCGGAGCCGCCGCCGGTGACGCGGTACGCGAACGAAGCGGAGAACTGGTGGGAGTAATGGAACGTGAGGGATACGGTCTTCATCGCGATTCCCGAAACCGTTTCGTTCGTCGCCCACCGTTCGTTCGCGCCGGAGCCGCCAAGGACGGCGGACACAGACCACGCCGTGCCGGCATCGACCGTGAGGATGGTTGGTGCCGTTGTTAACGTGACGGTCACGCTTTGTCCGCCGCGCACGTACGTGAACACGGGCGCGAGGTATGCCGATCCGCCCCCTTGGACCGCATAGGCGACGGTGAATTGCACGGTCTCGGCCATCGCCGCGATGAACGTTGCCCACCCTGTCACTGTGCCGTACTCCCCGGCGACCCAGACGGTACCCGGGTCCGAAGGATCCTGGGATGCGCCGAAGTAATCGCCGTAACGGCACACGGAATTGTTGGGACAGCCGCTCGCCTCCGGACCTTCGCCCGCACGGATGACTTGCGGCGTGCCGATCGTGTTCGGCGGGTCGTGGACCGACCGCGTGGCGACTCTGATCTCTGGATATTCGGTCGCGGACGAGTAGCCGAAAACCACGACTAGGCTACCAGCTGTATCGGTTCGAAGGGCGGGGTAGAACAGGTACTTTCCCGAGATGCCGAGGTCGAAGTCTTGCGAAATCGTCCCGTTCGCCGTGTCGACCTCGATTAGTCGGACGCAGGAGCGGACCTGATTGTCCCCAGCGGGGATGCACCCATCGGCAAGCGAAAGCCAAAGACGGTTGTCCGCCCACATCGCGTCTTGAACCCGGTTGTCGGCCGTGTCGAGAGTGGACCTCGAGCCGAGTTGCGACGCGGTCGGCGGGACCGCAGTCGACCGGATTCCGAGATTCTGTTGAGTCACGAGTACGAGGCCCGGTGGAACGCCGGCGACGGAGAAGAGGGTCAGGGTGCTCGTGGGGCCGCTCCCGGTTGACACCATCAACTGTGTATCCGTCGAGCGGAGCGATTGGACAGGGGTCACGGAGAACAACGTCGGGTCCGGACCGAAGCTCATCGTCCGCGCTACGGCCCCGCTCAGGAGATCCGTCTTGTTCAGGACCCAATACTGGACGCCGAGGTACGATGGATTCCCGCTCGTGCACGAGGAGAAGTCGTTCGCCGAGACGATGACGACCAGATCGCTGAATCCGAGGAGCGGCTGGTCCGCACAACCCGTGATCGTGGACACGCGGTACGAATTCCAAGAGCCCGTGGGGTCGTCCGTCGCGGACACTTCGAGGAGGACGCTGCCTGACGTGACGTCTGCGATGGAGGCAAACCAACGGCCGCTCGCGGTGTCGAAGTGGACCTTCGGATCGCTGATGAAATCAGTCGAAGGCACGTTGAAGAACGTGTCGAGCGGGAAGGTCTGCACCTCGACTCCCTGCTTCGTGGAGATCCGGCCGAGGACGTTCACCATCTCGACGACATGGTTCGGTCCAACCGCGATCTGGACATCAGGGGGGGTGAGGCGGTTCGTGTACGGCCCGTTCGTGCCGAAGTGCAGGCCTTCGAAGGAGAGGACGGGTACCGCCGCATCTGGCTTGGGAGCCGCGGACGCAGCCTGGACGGGACGCATCCCATTGCCCTCGACTTGATTGATGGAGTCGACCTTCAATGGCAACCGCGTAGGCGGCTCCAATGGCACGGTTACTCCGCCAGGATGACCCGCTGGAGAATGAGATGGAGTCAGGGGGTTGGTCAGGGAACCTCCGATCGCGAGACCGACGACGAAAAGAGCAAATATTCGCAGGCCCGGGTGGGGCGATGCCATGGTTGCAGAAAGAAGGCGAGAGCGGGCTTAAATCCACCCTTGAATTCGATGACTGACCGATCGATTTCCGACCGCAAACGGCTCGATAGCATCCGTGGAACAGACCAGGGCGACGCCCGAGCTGGGATTCGAACCCAGGTCTGAAGCTCCGCAGGCTTCTAGGATGTCCAAGCTACCCCACTCGGGCGCATCGGTCGCATCGCGCCGCCGATATAACTCTTATCGCTCCCGAGGTGGCACGGACTCTTTCAGCACCTCGATCGCCCGATGGAAAATCTCCTCGATGAGGCCGCTCGCGTACACTTCGCGCAGCAGCCCGCGGTCCCGGTAGTACTTGATCAGCGGCGCCGTCTGCCTCTCGTACGTCTCAATCCTCTTCCGGACGACGTCCTCGCGGTCGTCCGCGCGAATGACGAGCGGGGTGCCGCACTTGTCGCAGACTCCGGCCTTCTTCGGCGGGTTCATGAAGATGTGATACACCGTGTCGTCCTTCGGACAGACGCGTCGGCCCGTGTTCCGCTTGATCAGCTCCTCCGGCTCCAGGAAGAAGTTCACCGCCGCGTCCAGCTTCGTCATCTTGGCAAGCGCCTCCGCCTGCGCGATCGTCCGCGGGAAACCGTCGAGGATGAAGCCCTTCTTGGCGTCCGGCTCCTTCAGCCGGCGCTCCGTCATCGCGATCACGATGTCGTCCGGCACGAGCTGACCCGCGTCCATGTACGCCTTCGCCTTCTTCCCGAGGTCCGTGCCCTGCGCAACGTTGTGGCGCAAGATGTTGCCGGTCGAGATGTGCGGCACGCCGAGGTACGCCGCGAGCTTCGCGGCCTGAGTTCCTTTGCCCGCGCCGGGCGGGCCGAGTAAGACGAGTTTCATGTCGCGGCGAGAACGAATTCAGCGGTCAAAAGACTTTGGGACCCGATTAGTGGGAGACCAAACGGACGGAAGGAATATACACTCCTTGGAAGTTCCTTAGGTCGTGGTCGTCGTCGCCAAGATCGGAATCCGCGGAAAAGGGAAGGTCCGGACGCAGGAGGGGATCTATGACGTCAGCCCCTCAGACGACGAATGGTTCGTGGTTTCCGGGCCCTCTGACGAAGGATCCGGACGCGTTCGGTACCGCGACGAGCAGGATCTGCTCGAGATTGAGCGACGAGGTGTCGAGCTCTCGATTCACTTCCGGCCGGAACTCGAGCACACAACGTTCGAGTTGAACGGACATGTCTACGAAGTGGCTACCACGGACTTCGGCGACATCTCGGTTCGGGAAGGGAGCCGCCCCGTCGTACGCGGTCACGGAACCGTCAGTGGGGTTCGACTTCTGGCGGTCGACGCCGACCTCGCGCCAGTAGAACGGGAACTGGCGTTTGGCTTCGCGCTGCGTCTTGGTGCACAGGACAAGGACCTTTGGGACGAGGACCATCCACTGCTTGCGCGTTGGGGACTGTAGTCGGACCACCTTCCATCCGCGCATGAGTTCACGGGGGTCAGCCCTCGTGGAGCGCTCCTCGCCGCCTGATCAATTCTTCGTCTGGTGGCGACGCTTTCAGCGAAGGCGAGAGTCATCCGCTCGGCCGGACCTTCCGGAACACCGCATAAAAGGAAGCAATCGAAGCGACGTAGAACGCGGTCGCGAGGAAGATTGGGATGTCATAGTAGCCTCCGGCCATCAAGATCCCGCCGAGGATGGTCGTCACGCTGTTCGGTAGGCGCCAGACGATCGAGTTCACCGCGCTAGCGAGGCCGCGCTGCTCCGGCGAGACGATCCCCATGAGGAACGAATCCCCGATCGGCGCGGACATGTTCATCAAGGCCGCACGGACCATATACAGACCCGCCGCGGCGACGGCATTCGTCACGAATGCGAGGCTGAACATGAAGACGGTCGAGAGGCCCTGGGCCATGACGATCGCCCGGACCGGGCCGTACCGCTTCGCGAGGGACGCGCTCACGGTCGCGGCCAAGCCGATGGTGACATTGGACAGGGCGAGGAGCGGGCCGCTCCAGGTGTCCGGCACCGCGAACTTCAGGAAGAGCCACGTCGGCACGAGGGGGATGAAGAAGCCGGCGCCGAGGCCGATGAGGCCGTTGATCCCCGAGAACTTGAGGAGCGGCTTCCAATCCATCCCCTTCGGGCGGGCCTCGCGGGTCCGGATCGTTTCTCGGTAGTCCCGGAGGAGGAAGTAGAAGGCGACCGGCATGACGAATCCGAGTCCGTCGGTGAGGACGAGCGCCGCGACGTGAACCGTTTGGCTGGCGAGTCCGGTCTGCGCCTGAATGAACGGGAACGAGAAGGGCAAGGCGAGTCCGACGCCTGAGAATACGTTGTTCAGGACAAACGACAGGGCGAACGCCACATTCCGTTGCTCGACCGTCGTCTGGTCCGCGATGATCGCGTTCCACGACGACAGGAAGGCGCCTTCGCCGACGCCGGCGACGAGCGCTGCGAGGACCATCCATTTCGCATCCGTCGTGAAGGCGAACACGAGAATCGACGGCGGCAAAATCGCGCTCCCGATCAGCAAGAGGCCTTTCCGTCCGCGGCGATCCGAGTAGATTCCCAGGGGCGCCGCGCTCACGACCATCGAAACCCCGACCGCGCCGAGGAGTAGGCCGACGACTTGCGACGAGACGCCGATCTCCGGGAAGTACGCCGTGATGAAGACGATAAGATAGCCGAAGCCGATCGCGCCGAACGCGTTCGAAAAGACAATCCATCGGACCTTTCG
>DATMDM010000124.1:0-19344 GCA_035557795.1 Thermoplasmata archaeon
CCTTCACAACAGTTCGTGGAACCTGGCGCGGACAGTCCGAGTTGCTTAAGGTGGCGCATATCATTTGCTTTGCTTGCTGGTCACGATGGCCATCCCTTCAATCACTCGGGAGAATGTGCTCGCATTCCGGCAACGCGCGACGTACCTGCACAGGCGCCTTCCGCCGGGGCGACTCGTCGAGGCCGCGTTCGCAGGCCTCCAGGACAGCGCTCCTCGATCCGCCGTCTTGGCGCTCTACGCGCGGGTCAAGGAGGTATCGCCGTCCGCCTGGAAGGATCCCCGGTTCGTCCAAGTGTGGGGTCCTCGGGGCGCCGTGTACGTCGTCCCAGCTCATGACGTGGCCGTCTTCACACTCGGTCGGTTCCCGCGCAACTCCCTGTTGGGAGCCGCTGTGAAAGCCGCCGCCGAAAAAGCGAAGCGCGCATTCCGCGCTCGGCAGGCTCGGCCGGGACGCAACCTCTCGGATCGAGCCGTCGGGGTGAATTTCCGTGAGCTGAGAATCGCCTCGATGACCGGCGCGGTGAGGATCGAATGGGATGGAGCCACCACATCTTGGCGGCTTGTCGAGCCTCCGACAGAGGCGCCAGAACTCGCCCGCCTCGAGCTGGCGCGTCGGTTCCTGCGGTCGGTCGGGCCGTCGACGCCCAAGGAGTTCGCTTGGTGGTCGGGCGGGTGGGCCGGATCCTTTGGCGCATCCACACGCGGAGAGCTTTCCGACGCGCAGCAGACCTTTCGCTCTCTCGAAAAGGAACTTACCGAGGTTGAATTCGAAGGTCAGAAAGGGTGGACCCTTCGGACGGACCGCGCCCGATTGGAACGGGCGGTACCCGTTGAAACGGTGCGCTTGCTGCCGGCTGGAGACCCGTTTCTGGCGTCCGCAGACCAGGCATTGCTCGTCCCGCAGCCACGGTTTCGATCCGAATTATGGCCCAAGTCCGTGTGGCCGGGGGCGCTCCTAGTGAACGGGGAGCTCGTGGGTACCTGGCGTCGGCAGATGGGCCGAGTCACGGTACGAGCGTGGGTACCGCTGGAACCCGAAGTCAAAGAAGGGGTCGAGGACGAGGTCTCCGGCATGCCCATCGAATCGGCGACGAAGGAGGTCCGTTGGTCGACGCCCGATATGCCCCTTTGAGCAGCGCCGTGACCGCTCGTTCACTCGAGGACGATGCGATCGGACGCCGTGTTTGTCGCTAGTGGTGCTCCGGATGGCCCTTCATCCACTGCTTCTCCTCCGCGTTGGGAGTGAGGGGATATGCGACCGACCAGAGGAACACCCTAGCGGTTGCGGGGCCCATGTGCTTGAACTTGTATTGGAGATCCTCCAGCAGCTTCCCTTCGCGCTTCCCAAAGCCGGCGATGTACCCCTTCACCGAACCGTGTTCCTTCGCCAAGTCCAAAATCGTCCTGGCGTTCTCGACCGTCGCGCGGATTTTCCTTTCGTTCCGCACGATTCCCGGATCCTGCATCAACGCCCGGATCTCGCGCTCCGATAACCTTGCGACCTTCTCGGGTGAGAAATCTCGAAACGCCTTTCGAAAGTGGGGCCACTTCTTCTCAACCATACGCCAATTCAAGCCCGCGCTGAAGATCGCCCTGGACATCAGGTCGAGGTACCCGTGGTCATCCTTCGGGGGAACCGCTTTCCATCCCGGCATGGGGACTCCGACCTTGTTCGCTCTATTTATGCCTACCTTCGGGGCAGTCGTCGCCCCATTGGGTGGGCCGTCCGGACGCCGGGGTCCGCCAACGAGTCGAGACGGCGGCGATTGTGCCTTTCACCGAAAAGTGGACCGGGTGGGATTTGAACTCCAATCCTCACGGTGCTCGGGTGCTCATCCGTAGATCGATTCCCTGAGTCCCACTTTCAAGACGAGAATGCGGAGGAACGCCCCCTGGATGTCGACGATGACGCGGTAGTCCCCGACCCGCAGCCGATAGTAAGGTGAGTTCGCGAGCTTCTGGACAAACCGGTGCGGGTTCTCTCGCATGTCGCCGACTTTCTCGAAGATTCGTCGAGCCACGCTCCGGTCGAGCTTCTTCAATTGGCGCACGGCCGAATCGGACCAGATGATCTCGAAGACCATCAGAAGCCCAACTCGGCCTTGAGTTGTCTGTGGGTCCGGTACTTCCCTGTCTTGATCTCCTGGATGGCCTGTGCGATTTCCTTCTTGGTCTGCTCGTTCAGCTCGCGAAGGTCTTCAAGTAGCCTTTCAAGAACCTCCTCATAGGTCTCTCGGGAATGAAGTTTCATCCCCTCGAGGGTCCTTTTCATCTCCTTGCTGAGTTGGATCGTCGTCGCGGCCACGCACAGCCAATGAGGGCGGGCTTGCTTATAGGTTGCTATTGCATGCTATAGAAGTCCATCGGGCCAGACGTCATCCGCCGATCTGATGAGGACTTGAGGCTAGATTCGCAACGGTTTCACCGCGGACTGCCTCTTGGTCAACCTCCACCAAAACGTGCCCTCGCGTCCCAATCACTTCCCCTCGACGAAAAGTGGACCGGGTGGGATTTGAACCCACGGCCTCTACCATGCCAAGATAGCGATCTTCCAGCTGATCTACCGGCCCGCGCGCGCTGTATTGAAGGTCCGCTATTAAGGTTTCTTTGAGCGTCGAGGTGCAATCGTTTTCCGCATGAGAACACCGCTCGTCCCGAGAGGTGCGACAGTGCGGAAGCCCTCCTTGCGGAACATCCCCGGCGTCCCGAACCAACGCCACTCCGGCACGGCTGCCATCCTCGGTGAAGCGACAGGGTACGCTTCCACGACTCCTCCTCCTTTGTTCCCGATCGAATCGAGCGCTCCACGAAGGGCGAACTTCGCAACACCGCGCCCTCGATACTTCGGATCGACGAAGAAGCACGTGATCCTCCACAACTTCTTGACTCCGACCGGCGGGGCGACCTTGCGGTAGGTACGTCGCGCATCGATCCGAGGGAGTTCCGCTTGGCCGCCGTACTGGCACCAACCGACCGGCGTGCGGCCCTCATAGACCAGGATCGCATGGGAGCGGCCGCTGCGGACCAACGTTCTCTTGTCCAACCGATTTCTCCGCTTCCACTCCTCGCTGCTCGTTCCTTGGCGAAGGGGATTCGCCCGCTGATAGAAGATGCACCAACATCCTCCCTGCTTGATGGCGAGCGTTTCAAAATCCGAAAAAGTACGAACGCTCAGCTCGCGAACCGAATACGGCTTCCGCTTCATGACGGGGCGTTCGTACGCAGCGGGCCGAAATGAAGGTTTCCTGCCCTATCCGCCGCTCATCGTCTCGATCCACACGTGAGCGAGCGCAAAGACGAAGAACAATGCCGTCACCACCAGATGGGTTGGTTTCCAGACCGCAAAGGCGCGCTTGAGCGCCGGCAGGTGCCGGTACAAGTATCGCCCGAAGACCCCGCTGATCGTCGTGATCAGGAGGAGCCAGGTCGCCAGGGCCGCAAACCCGTGGGACCATAGGTTTGAGGACCGGAATTGGAACGGAAAGCCAGCGTGGATTAGGATTGCGAAGAAACCCACGAGGCTCACGACGATGTGGATGTTGAGCCACAGTCCGGCGCCGCCGAGCTTCCGGATGTACTCCGGAATCCCGATCCTCTTGACGACGGTGTAGGCCTGCGCCACGACCGTGAGAGAGAGTCCGATGTACGCGAGCAGCAATCCCCAGTCCGTGCCGCCTTGGTAGTCCTGCAGGAAGTTGTCGATGTTCCGCACGGTGCTGCGTGACACCGTGTAGTAGAACAGAAAAATTGCAAGGCAGCTCAGGATCGTAAAGATTGCCCCGCGGTACCGCTTCCAGAGACGGCGGACGTTCACGGGTTGGCGTGTGACCGTGGCGTCCATCATTGCCTCCGGGCCGCGGGTTCGGGTTTCTTGGCAGCCCGAGGGCGGAGCCCACGTTTCTGCAAGGCATCGCGGAGGGCGAAACCCAGCAGGAAAATCAGGGCGAGTGAGACCACGAAGATGAACGTCAGCGCGAAATTGCGACCCAGGAGGCCGCCGCCTTCGGTTGCAAGGACGCCAAAGCCCGCGAGGATTCCCATGAGATCCCTCGGTCGTCACGCAGGTCGAATTGTTTCAGGGCGTTCCGATTATCATGTAGGAACAGCGCGGCGGCACAGCCGGCTCAATTCTCCTCGTTCCCACTCTTGCGAACGAGTGCCAGAAGAAGGCTCGGGTCGCCCGAACCTCACGCCTCCATAACGAAAGCATCTTCAGGTCTCCCGCGATTGGATGGTTACGGCAAAGAAACGGGTAGAGGTTAGCCCAGCGGTAGAAGGTCGGGGCTTCGAGGTCTTCACTGCGGAGGCGCTTGAATTCATCTCCGACCTCCATCGACGATTCAATCCCATGCGGATGGACTTGTTGCGTCGCCGAGTGGAACGCCAAGCGCGGGTCGATCGCGGAAAGTCGCTCGACTTCCCGAAGGCGAGCCGGCGGATCCGAGAGGACTCCTGGACCATCGCTCCCGTCCCCGCCGACCTGATCGACCGGCGTGTTGAAATCACCGGGCCGACGGACCGCAAGATGATGATCAACGCACTGAACTCGGGCGCAAAGACGTTCATGGCCGATTTCGAAGATGCGAACACCCCGGCGTGGAAGAACGTAGTGGAGGGCCAGGTAAATCTCCGCAATGCGGTGCGGCGTACAATCGAGTACGCGAGCCCGGAGGGCAAGGAGTACCGGTTGAACCGTGAGGTCGCGACTCTCCTTGTCCGACCCCGCGGATGGCATCTCCCGGAACGGCATATCCGGGTCGACCGCGAACCCGCCTCCGGAAGCCTCGTGGACTTCGGCCTGTTCTTCTTCCATAACGCGAAGGAGCTCGTCACGCGGGGGACAGCCCCGTATTTCTATCTTCCCAAAATGGAGAGCCGCCTCGAGGCGCGATTGTGGAACGACGTCTTCGGGTTCGCGGAAGATGCACTGGGCGTTCGGCGCGGGACCACCAAGGCGACCGCCCTGATCGAGACCTTCCCCGCCGCGTTCGAGATGGAGGAGATCCTCTACGAGCTACGGGACCACTCCGCTGGGCTCAACGCGGGGAGATGGGATTATCTGTTCAGCATCATCAAGACGCTGCGAGGACGGTCGGACTTTGTATTTCCGGATCGAGCGCAGCTCACGATGACCGTCCCGTTCATGCGGGCCTACACGGAACTCCTCGTGAAGACGTGCCACTACCGCGGGGCCCATGCGATCGGTGGCATGGCCGCGTTTGTCCCGAGCCGCAAAGATCCGACGGCGAACGAGGTCGCGTTCATGAAGGTCCGCGAAGACAAGGCGCGCGAAGCGAACGATGGCTTCGACGGCACGTGGGTCGCCCATCCGGATCTCGTCGAGGTTGCCGGGCAAGTTTTCGACCGCGCACTCCAGGGAAGTCCAAACCAACTCGGCCGGGTGAGGGACGATGTGGACGTCACGGCGCACGACCTCCTCGATGTCGAGGTTCCCGGCGGCAAGGTTACCGAGGCGGGCTTGCGGAGCAATGTGCGGGTCGCGATCCAGTACTTGGAAGCGTGGCTCCGGGGAACCGGGGCGGTGACGATTTCGAACCTCATGGAGGATACCGCTACGGCCGAGATCGCCAGGTCGCAGGTTTGGCAATGGGTCCATCACGGGGCTCGCCTCGACGACCATATTACGGTGAACGAGGGACTCGTGCGGCAGGTCGGGGACGAGGAGGTCGACCGGCTAAGGATGCAGGCGGAGCCCTCGGCCCAGACGAGCGGGCGATTCCGAGAGGCGCGGGCGCTTTTCGACGATATTGCGCTGAAGGAGCCGTTGGTGGACTTCCTAACGATCCACGCGTATCCGCTCATCGAATGATGGACTCTATCACGGCGGTCCGACCCCAGGAAGTCTCGCGCCCGCGGCGGAACTACGTCGCGGCCTTGGCGCCGCGCTTCGCAGACGGCTTTCTCGACGTCGGTTCAGAGAAGAGCTCGAGCGGTTTTTCCTTGCGCATCTTCTCGCCAGGGATCGGGACCGGGTATTCCCCCGTCAGGCAACCAAGACAGATGTCTTCCCGGGAGTGCTTCAGCGCAGTGATGAGCCCCTTCATGGAGAGATATCCGAGAGAATCCGCATTGATGAAGTCTGCAATCTCCGGCACCGTCTTCTCGTTCGCGATGAACTGGTCTCGCGTCTTCATGTCGATTCCGAGATAGCACGGGAATCGAATGGGCAGGCAGCCAATCCGAACGTGGACTTCCTTCGCACCAGCCTGTCGGAGGATCTGCACGATCTTTCGGATCGTCGTCCCGCGGACGATGGAATCGTCGATCAGCACGATCCGCTTGTTCTTCACCGCAGACCGAATCGGATTCAACTTGAGCATGACGCCAATCTCGCGCTCCTGTTGGTCGGGCATGATGAAGGTCCGTTCGATGTAGCGGTTCTTGATGAGACCCTCGACGACCGGAAGGCCCGCGAGCTGCGCGTACCCCTGTGCCTGCGCCCGTCCCGATTCGGGAACCGGCACGATGATGTCCGCCTCGACCGGATACTCTTTGGCGAGTTGCTCGCCGATTTTCACTCGGGCGTCGTAGACGAGACGCTCGTCCAAGATGCTGTCGGGGCGCGCGAAGTACACCCATTCGAACATGCAATGCGCGGTGTGGTTCGGATGGGGGAGCCGCATCGAATCGAAACCGTCCGGCCGAAGCTCGACGATTTCCCCGGGCTTCAGGTCGCGGATGAACTTGAACCCGAGCGCGTCGAACACGACGCTCTCCGAGGCGATCATGAAACGTCCGTTCCCTTCGCCGATGCAAAGGGGCCGGATCGCCAGCGGATCGCGGACCGCGTAGACCGTGTCGTTGATCATGAGTGCGAGGCTGTACGCCCCGACGAGCCGCGACGTGAATTCTTTCAGCGCCCGCTTGACGTCTCCGCCAAAGTTCACGATTTCGTTCGCGAGCAGTCGAACGATGACCTCGCTGTCCGAGGTCGTCATGAAGGCCCAGCCCTTCTTGCTGAGCTCCTCGCGGATCTCGTCCGCGTTGGCGATGTCGCCGTTGTGCGCAAGGGCGATGTCCCCGTACGAGGTCTTGACGACGATCGGTTGGGCGTTCTCGAGGACGCTCGATCCGGTCGTGGAATACCGAACGTGGCCGATTCCGTTGTTCCCGCGAAGGTCCATGAGGTCCTCCTTCGAGAAGACCTCGTGCACCAAGCCCATGCCTCGTTTGGACTTCATCTCGCCGTTGTACACCGCGAGGCCCGCGGATTCCTGGCCGCGATGCTGGAGGATCCGCAGGCCGTAGTAGAGGTCGGACGTCACCGGCGTCGTGCCCGAGCAGCCGATAATCCCACACTTCTCACGTGGGCGATGGTCGGAGCGCTCCGACGTTGCCTGGTCGGCGGCCATCGTCAATGCCTCTTCGCCCAGGAATAGCCCCGAAGTTTCTTCATGCGTCCGAAACCGCAGGCGGCGCAGTACTTCTTCTGTTTGTGATACGCGCGCTGACCGCACCGGCGGCACCGGATGTGGACGCTCCTCCGTCCCATCTTTCCGAGCGACGCGGTCCCCTTGGTCATGCAGGCCACCTACGTCATGGGGAGATGTAGATGACGTTGTCTCCACGGACAATCGCAAGGTCCATCTTCCGCTGGGACTGATTGTCCTGCATCTCCTCCGCGTTGCGGAGGACGAGGTTCATGTGCGGGTCGAACCCGTCGAGGATCCCGCGGTACCCCCGCCCGCCTTTCAGCTCAACCATCACGTTCGAACTGATCCGTTGGTTGAGGAGAGAAAGCGGCTTAATCATCGGACCACGGCGCAGCCATGGAGGCGGCGTACTTAAAGGTTTACGGGAGGCGCGGCGCCGATACGACTCTCATCGACCGTCACGGGTTCCGATGAGCGCGCTTCCCTTCATTCTCGCGGCCGTTTCCCTTCGACGGATCGACCAGAAAACCGGAATCGCGGAGGATGTCCATGCCGACGATCATGTGGTATCGCATGTCCTTCCGATCGGTGATGGCGACCGCGACATCGAATTCCCGGCCAGCGATCAGGACGCGGGCATCGACGACGTCTCGTTCTTCCGGCTCGTGCGCCGCTGCCGCCCGAACGCGGACGCGGTCGAACACGGGCCCGAGACCCGCACGCGCCGCCAGGTCCGTATCGAGGCTGGTCCGGACCGCGCCGGTGTCGATCCTCGCCAGCACGCGGATGTCGCCCTTAGTGCCACGGAGGGTGACCTCTTCGACGACGCCGATGGTCGGCCTCTCCTGTCGTTGCCGCCGCTCGGAGACCACGGGGTGCACCGCCAACTCCCTTCGTCTCGGTCGATAGCCATCCCGCAATATAGCCTTAACCGCGCGATTCTCCGACTCGACACGTTTTTCTCCCGCGAACCGCATCGCTTCCTTCCGCGGGTGCAGGGGCATTCGATGAAGATCGGCGTGATTTCGAAGAAACCATCATATTGGTCCACGAAGGCCATCCTGAAGTCGATCCGCGAGCATGGCCACGAGCCCGAATTCGTGAAGACGGACGAGGTACGCCTCGTCGTCGCCGGCACGGATGACGCGGTCTACAACAGCAAGTCGTTGCGCTCCTACGACGTCCTGATTCCGCGAATCGGCCGATCGATGACGGATTTCGGGAAGATGCTGTTGCGTCAGCTCGAGCTGATGGGAATCCGCACGACGCTGGCGAGCGACGGCCTCATCACCGCCCGCAACAAGTTCCTCGCCCTGCAGTCGCTCCGCCAGGCTCACATTCCGATCCCGCGGAGCATCCTCCTGGCCTCGCGGCCGAACCTCATGGAGGCCGCGCATCTCGTCCGCTACCCGGCGATTCTGAAGATCCTCTCCGGCACCCAAGGGATCGGTGTGATGCGGGTAAAGAGCCTCGAGGAGACCGCATCGATCGTCGACACGCTGAAGTTCTTCGGCGAGGTCGTGTGCCTGCAGGAGTACATCCCGAATCCCGGCGTCGACATCCGCGCCCTGGTCGTCGGCGATCGGGTCGTCGGTTCCATGAAGCGGGTCGCGGCCCACAACGAGTGGCGGGCGAACATTCACCTCGGGGCGAAAGGGGTCGCGATCGAACTGTCCGACCACGCGAAGGACGTCGCGGTGCGGGCATCGAAGGCCGTCGGATTGGAGATCAGCGGCGTGGACATGATCTTCCGGGGGGACACGCCGTACGTCCTCGAGGTCAACGCGTCCCCCGGGTTCCGCGGGCTCCTGGACGCGACGGGTGTCAACGCCGCGGACGCGATCGTCGAATACGCCGTCGAGAAAGTGAAGGCCGGCGAGCCGAAACGTCCTTGATGGACGCGTCCGTTGCGGGCGTCGATGGACGAGGCTTCGATCCCCGGAGCGCGCGTGCGAGCGACCACGAAGCACGGGGTCCTGACCGTCGACCAGATTGCGGCGATGCAGCCGGGCATGGCGCGGCTCATGGACGAGCTGAGCCGGAGGTACTGGACCCTCTTCTACGCGGCGAAGGCTAAGAACTGGGAACTCGCGAACTACATGAGGAAAGAATCCGAGAAGATCCTGAAGACCGCCGCGGTGGCCCGGCCGAAGTACGCGGAGGACATCGCGGCATTCGTCCGCGAGACATTCGGATCGATCGCCGCCGCCATTGAATCGAAAGACTGGTCCGCGTTCGAGAAGGCCTATCGGAAGGGAATCTCGGAGTCCGATCGCCTGCACGACAAGTACAACAAATCGTTCCTCCGATTCCGTCTGCCTGACCATCCTCCCGAATGGTTCGACCTCGCGCCGCGATAGGTTTTTGGCCCGGCGATGCGTCGGCCGCGCGGCGGTCCTATGGAGTACGTGTCGTTGGGCCGCGGTGGACCCGACGTCTCCGCGGTCGGACTGGGGATGTGGCAGGCCGGGGGGAAGGCCTGGGGCTCCGACGTCCGCGATGCCGAGTGCCGCGAGGCGATGGAGCGCGCCGTCGAGCTTGGGGTCAACCTGGTCGACACCGCGGAGGCGTACGGCGACGGCCATTCCGAGCGCGTCATGTCCCGGGCAATTCGGAACGTCGGCCGGGACCGCGTCTTCGTCGCAACGAAAGTTGGCGGCTGGCATCTTCGGGCGGACGACGTGAAGCGGGCGTGTGCCGCGAGCCTCCGGCGACTCGGCGTCCGCGAGATTGACTTGTACCAGGTACACTGGCCGGATCCCTGGAGCCAGGTCCCGCTGCGGGAGACGATGAAGGCTCTCGAGGCCCTCCACCGGGCAGGCCGGATCCGGAATATCGGGGTGAGCAACTTCGCGGTCCGCGATCTCGAGGAGGCGCGTTCCCATCTCTCCCGGACGGACATCGCGTCGAACCAGGTGCGGTACAACATGCTCCAGCGGGACGTCGAGGCGGAGGTCGTCCCCTACTGCAAGCGGGAGGGGATTGCGGTCCTCGCGTGGAGCCCGATCGGCAAAGGGGTGCTCACCGGAAAATACCACGATGGCAAAAGGCCAAAGGATCGCGTCCGCGCGGAAGAGGACTTATTCAAGCCTGCGAATCTGCGGGCCACCGCCCCGCTGATCCGGGAGCTCCGAAAGATCGGCCGCGGCCACGGCAAGAAGCCCGGGCAAGTGGCGCTCGCCTGGCTGCGCCGTCACCGACATGTCATCCCCATCCCCGGGGCGAAACGCCCGTCGCAGGCCGAGGAGAACGCGGAAGCCGCTGGTTGGTCACTCACGTCCCGCGAACTTCGGACGCTCAGCGGCATCCTGCGTCGGACCAAGCTCGATACGTTCTGAGGCTCACGGCTTCTTCCGGCGCATCACAATCGCGGCAACCACTGCGACGATCGCGACGATGATGACTACACCACCGATGAGCAAGGTCGTGTCGATTCCCCCGGAAGTCCCACCCCCACCGCTACCGGTCCCCTGAACGACCAGCGATCCATGCTGCGCGGCATAGCCATGGACGCCGCAGAAGTAGTTGAACGTCCCCGCGGTCGAAGCTGTGAAGGTGAAGTTCGTGGCCGCGGTCGCACTCGAGAACTGGGCGGAGGCCTGATCCGGAGCGTCCTGGACCTGGTTGTTGTTCAGGTCGATGACCAGCATGTGAGGGGTCGCGTCGTGGGCGAAGAGGTGGAACGTGATCACGTCTCCCTGCTGGACGGTCAGGGTCGGCCCCGGTTCCGTGATATTGGTCGCCGCCCATCCCCACCCGGCGGGCGCGGAGAAGCTTGCATATAGTGGGATGCTCACCGCCTTAGCCGGAGTCTCCCCGATCGGGGCTCCGCGAACGGCCATCGGGGACGAGACCGCGTACGCAGCAATCGCGAGTCCGATGGCAACGAACACGAGCGTCTTTGTGAACCGATACATGGTCCCTTCCTCGGCCGCGCGAGCCTGTCCCCACACATAAAGGTTTTCCGAAAACGCGTGCGCAATCGTGTTTTCTCGGTGCGGGGGATGGGACTTCCCGACCCGCGCGGGGTGCGCGGGGCTTTTGAACCCACGGACTCCTGCGAGACCGGATCTTAAGTCCGGCGCCGTTGTCCTAGCTTGGCTACCCCCGCGCGCTGCCCATCCGGCGTGCGGTATAATGCCTTTTAGGTGCGGCCCGCTGGCACGTGATGCATCTGCGATTTCCGATGTGAGATGTTTTCCGCGGATGGAAGAGCTGCCGCTCCGCTCTACACTTGTTCGCGAGTCCGAGGCTTTATTACGCGCTGAGAAGGTCGGGTCGCCGTGGGACGCCTCGATGGGCGGATCGCCCTGGTGACGGGAGGGAGTGGCGGCATCGGACGGGCCGCGGTAATGGCCCTCGCGGAGGAGGGTGCGGATGTGGCCCTCCAATTCAACCGCGGGAAAGAGTCGGCGGACTCGGCTGCAGCTCAAGTCCGGAAGCTCGGGCGCCGCGGGCTCGCTGTTCAAACGGACGTCTCGGACGCGAGTGCGTGCAGGCGGTTGGTTGATGCAACCATTCGGTCTCTCGGGCGAGTCGACATCGTCGCTTGCTTCGCGGGCCATCCCTTCCGCCGAGAGGAATGGTACCAGCCTTTCCCGGAGCTGACACCGGACGAAATTCAACGGCCCATTGCTATCGACCTCTTGGGGTCTGTCTACATCGCCCAAGCCGCCGCCCCGTCGATGGCAAAGCAAGGCCACGGAAGCATCATCCTCGTCGGGTCCACGCCCGCTCTAACGGGCGACACGGTCGGGATTCCATATCTCGTGGCCAAAGGAGGCATCTTGGCCTTGGCGCGGGCTCTCGCGCAAGTCTATGGACCGAATGGCGTTCGTGTCAACGCGCTCGCGCTCGGGAGCATCGCCACGGAAGCGACCAACCGCGGCACGAAGCCGGCAGACCGGGAGGCGTTGGCCCATGAACCCGCACTGCGGCGGTGGGGCACTCCCGAGGAGGTCGCTCGTGTCGTCGTGTTCCTCGCATCAGACGACGCGTCGTATGTCACAGGGCAGACGATCGTTGTCGATGGCGGGTACGCGTTGCGCTAGCCGGTTCACGGCGCGGGAAGGGTCACACCCTCCATCAAGAAGGAACCCCGCGTTCCGCACGTGTGGCACGTGAGGATGAGGGATGCGCTTCCGAGCGCGAATTGCTCGCGGACAATCCAATGACTTCGTCCGCATACGCACACGAGTCGGACCTCCTCAGGTTGCTCGCGGGCGCGGAGGAATAGGCCGTCCTCAGTGCTCCGCCAACCCAGCACGACGATCCCTTGGGCCGCGTTGATGCGGACCTCGCGGATCGTCGCCATCACCGACGTCAACGGTCTCGCGCCTTAAGCCCCTTTGCGGACGCGGGATACGTGATCCGGCCTCCACGGACTCGCGCGAACGGAGTCAGTCGGTGATCTTGCGTCTTGCCGGACGACAGGACGTGAATCACGCGCAGCCCACGCACGACGAGAGCGTCCGCGAGCAGCGAGCGATGGCACTTCCATGGGACTGCCTCCGCGCACATGATGGCTGTCCGCCGTTCCTTGGCGACGGCCATGAGCCGATTCAGAGCGACGGTGAATTCAGTCGAGGCCATGTAGTCCGCGTAGCCCCGGAATCCAGCGGTCCGCCAAGCGGTGTTCACACTATCGGCGCGCGCCTTCCGGAAACCGCCGAGATCCTCGAAGTGTTCGTAGTCGATCCCCCGGTCTAAGAGCGCCTTCGCCAGCGATGCTTTCGCCGTCCACGGCACACGCTGGGACGTCGGGAAGTGCCGGACGTCGGCCAGGAACTGAATGCGACGCTCCCCGAGGAGCGCGACGAATTCCTCGAGGGAGCGAGTGGAATGACCGATCGTCCAGATCGTCCGGCTCGACCCGCCCAATGCTTGTCGCGGATCTTTTGATTCCGCCGACGAAGGGTCGCCCACTTGAGCCTCACAGACGATAATCTCCCCGCTGAGCTTAAGAGACTCGGACCCGACCCCCCTCCTGCCGCGGGCCCTTGCCCGGGCGCGTGTTCGCCATGTCCGCCCCGCCCACCGACCACCGTCGGGTCTCGAGTTGGATCGCCGTTGGAGCAGTCGCCATCGCCGCACTCATCCTCGCGTCGGCCTTCGCCGCCGCGTCCGGCCGCGACGGTCGGGTCCACGGCTTCGTCACGGATTCCGTGTCGGGCGGGCCGATCATCGGGGCGACCGTCCGGATCGAGGCTGCGGACCTCCCCTGGGTGTTCGAGGCGACCACGGACCCGACCGGTTACTACGACGTCGCGGTTCCGGCGCATCGATATTCCGTCACGGCATGGAACGTCGACCACGACCAGGCCGCGTCGACGGTCGCGGTCGGCTCGGGACAGACCATCTGGCTGAATGAGACCCTCTCGGCCGCGGGGGCCCGATCCGCGCGTCTCCAAGGGTTCGTCACTGCCGCCGTCACGAGCGCCCCGGTAACGGTGGGCGGCATCTTCGCGGGTCACCCGTGGTGGGACAGCGGCCGTGGATACGTGAACGAGAGTTCCTTGAACAGCTCGGGCTACTACGAGATGAACCTCGTCCCGGACTATTATGAGATCATGACCCACAACGTGTTCGGCTACGCCTCGTACGATTACTATCCGGTGTACGTCGGCTCCAGCCAGGTCCTCTGGTACAACATTTCCCTCGCGCCGAATCCGATGAACGCGTGGATCAACGGCACGGTCCTCGACGGGAGCACCTCTGCTTCGATCGCTGGCGCCACGATCGCCGCGCGGGTCGACGGGATGGTCCTCCCATCCGTGGTCTCCAACGCAACCGGATTCTATTCCATCCAGGTTCCCTCGGGCAACGTGGAGCTCGCCGCGAACGCTCTGGGATACGCCCCGACCTCAATGTCGACGTACGTATGGTCGGCGGGGACCGTCTTCTTGAACATCGGGCTCACGCCGCTCTCGTTCGGGGTTCGTGGGTACGTCCGCGACGGCGTCACCGGAGCCGGCTTGCCGGGCGTCCTCGTGACCGTCGATCCGATCTTCGGTAGCGGGTACTTCGACCAATCGCCGACGGACGCAACTGGGTTCTTCAACATCCCTCTCCCGCCGGACGACTACGTGGTCCGCGCGAGCGCCCCTGGATATACCACGTGGACCACATGGGTCTTCTCGTTCTCGACCGGGGCCGTCTGGGCGAATGCGACGCTGTGGCCGATCATCTCAAGGGTCTCCGGATACCTAGTCGATTCGTTGACCGGCAGCCACGTGCCCGGACTCGGAGTCACCGCGATCGACTCGAGGGCCGGATACTCGACGTACGGCGTTGCCGACGCGACCGGCTTCTTCTCCTTCGCGGTCCCGCCCAGCCCGGCGATCTCCGTCGCGGTGTACGGACAAGCGCCATATGCAGGCAACATCGCGTACGTCGCGACGCACCCGTACCAGACAACCTGGGTGAACATCACGTTGGACCGCCTCAACGCGCAGATCGACGCGACCGTGACGGACGCGTTGACCGGTTTGCCTATCTCCGGTGCGAGCGTCTACGCCGCGTGGTACTACGGGTCCGATTGGGGAACCTCGAACGCGACGGGCGCGGTCGGGGTCGAGGCCCCCGCGGGAGCGCTGACCTACGTCTCCGCTTGGGCGAGCGGGTATCTCATCTGGAGCACGACAATGTCCCCGGTCGGGGGCGCCAACTCCGTTGCGATTCGGCTCTACCCGGACCTGCCTCTAGGCGTTCGGATTCGGGGCTACGTGAACGACTCGACCACGGGCACTGGACTTTGGCCCGCAACGGTTCACGTTAACGGATACGACGACCAGGCGCCGTACGGCTACACGGACGGAACGGGCTACTACGAAGTCTGGACGGTCGCCGCTCCGCAGACGGTCCGCGCGACCGCGACAGGATACGCGGCGGCAGAAGCGGCGGTCAACCCGGCATCGGGCGCCACCCTCTGGGTCAACCTGAGCCTCTCCCCCGACGCGAATGCACCGCTCGTCCGCAGCTTCACCGCGACCCCGTCGAGCGGCGTCTCACAATCGAACCCGACGAGCCTCGTCGCGGACGTGAACGAGACGAGCCTCGAGCAGTCGTACATGTCGATCCTCAAACTGCATTCCGCTTCCGCGAACGTCGGGACGTTCCTGAACCTCGGTCGACTCGATCCGGCCGGCGTGTCGGTCACCTCGCCGAGCGCGGGAAACTACACGATTTCGGCCTCATGGGACACGCGGACGCCGATTGGCCACATGTCGGACGGCTTGAGTTCCGTGTGGTGGCCCAGCCTTTATGCGTACGCTCCGTTCCAATCCGCCGTCGCGGGATACTGGGACAACGCGACCCTCTCGAGCCCCACCCCTGGCGCCGCCGTCTTTGACACGCGGAGCGGCCATCTGCTGTACGTGTACACCTCGTACGGATTCTTCGGTCCTCAAGACCAACCGGCGTCGACGTTCTCGCCGTACGCCTCGGGCCTTCGCATCGACCTGACCAGCGCCTCGATCGTCGGGTACGCGCTGGTCAACGGTCCGACGTTCACCGTCGGGAACCTCCGGATGGACCTTTCCCAGGCCGTGCCCGCGGGCCAGTACGGCGCCCTCCTCGAACTGTACGATTCCGCTGGACATTACACCTCGGCCGCAACTCTCATGCAGACGATTCCGGACAGCGTGCCCCCCGTGGCGAACGCCGGCCCGGACCTCGTCGTGAACGAAGACACGACCGCTTCGTTCGACGGATCGCGCTCCACGGATAACGTTGGGATCGCCAGCTACACCTGGACGTTCATGGACGGATCGATGCAGACGCTGTCCGGGATTACCGCGGCCTACGTGTTTGCCACCCCCGGAACGTACGTCGTGACCCTCACCGTGCGCGATGCGGACGGCAACGTCGGGACCGACTCGCTCTCGGTCACCGTGCGCGACGTGACCGCTCCCACGATCACGGTATCCTCCCCGTCCGAAGGGGCCAGCGTGCCCGGGTCGGTCGTCATCGTGGCGTCTGCGACGGACAACACCGCAGTCGTCCGAGTGGAGTTCTTCGTCGACGGGGTCTCCGTCGGGAACGACACATCCGCGCCCTTCCAGTGGTCTCTCGCCTCAGGCAGTCTGAAAGACGGGAATCATACGCTCATGGTCGTCGCCTACGATGCGGCGGGAAACTCCGCGGCCTCGGTGCGTCATGTGACCGCGGTGAACGTCCCGGGTGGCCTCGGACTCGGACCTTTCGCGGTCGGCGGACTGATCGTGATCCTAGCGGTGATTGCCGCGGTCGGCGTCTTGTTGATCCTCATCTTGCGCCGGAAGCCTCGCCGACCTTCGGTCGCACCTCCGGTCGCCGCACCTACGATCGCGCCTGCGCTCGAGCCGGCCCCCGCGCCGACTCCGCCCGCGCCGATTCCGCCCGAGTCCGAGCCGCCGTTGGAAGAGCTCCCCGACATCGACAACCTCTGATACGAGCGCACCCGCCGCGCCTGTACGCGAAGCGGCCGCCCGCGACACTCGCCTCCGCTGTGGCCGGATGAGCTTGTCGTGTTCACATGTGTTGAACCTGACGCCCGAACGGCGTCTTGTGGACCGACCGCCTAAGTATCGTCCTGGAGCTTTCTTCGGTCGAAAGGTGTGAACATGCGCCACGGTGTCAGGAGATTCTTCCAGCTGACCGGGCCGGCATTCCTGGTCGTCCTTCTCGTTGCTTCATCGCTGACGTATGCGTCCGCGACAATCGTCACGGTCGCGTCGGACGCGGCGGTGGGGAAGAACAGCCTCGCGATGCCCGGAAGTCAAGACATCCTCAAAGACGCGCTGGGAAAATACCTGGCCGTCTATGTGGACGCCGGCGGAAGTGTGTCGGTCGTCTATGCAAACGGCGATCCGACGCAGCCGGGCGTCTGGAGCTCCCCTTCCAAGTCGCCCACGCCGGTCGCGGCATATCGAAGGCCCGCGGGCGTCTTCACCTCCCCCCTTACCATGCGAATCATCGCTGAGGGCGGACCCGCCGCTGGGGACCTCGTCGACATTCCTGTGAGTCTGAGTCGGGATCTCACGGGAAACATCGCTTCGATTTCCTTTGGCTCGCCGACCGTCCTGTCGACATCCGCCCAGTATCCGTCGGCCATCCCGACCCATGACGGAGGAATCATTGTCACTTGGAACTCCGTCGTTGTCGGCGTCACCTCGACCGTCTTCAGTTTGCGGTGGACCTCGGCGACCGGTTGGACGAGCGTGTCGAATCCCTTCTCCAGCGTGCCGGATACCGTGATTCGGGACGCGACGAATGCGAACAACATCCAGGCGGACGTGATCCAGCGTCCGGACAATTTCGCCCTGCTCGTCGTCGGAAACCGAGGCGAGCGATCGAACGACACCACCCTCGTGTTCAACGCGGCCTCATACAATGGAATCGGATGGGCGTGGGGAACTCAGAACCTGGCCTACGAGACGGACGCTTCGCGAGGTCTCTCCGACGCGACCGATCTCGCGTGGGACCCGGTCCGGTCCGTGGTCGTCGTCACCTACGACATCTCTCGGACGAGCCGATACGGGATCATCCAGATTGACGCCACCGGGTCGAAAGTCCACGTGGATACGCCCGACCTCAAGCTCACGAACAACGAATGGGGAGTCCTGGAGGTGGATCCGAGCACCGGAGATTACTACCTCTTCACGATGGACACTCCGCTGAGCCCACCTTGGGGCCAGGAGTACGGTAACGTGACGTACACCCGCCGATCGAACGGGGTGTGGTCCGCGACGCTGACCCTGATCGACGCGGGAATCGACAACATGGGCATCTCGCCGCTTCGTCCCGCGCTCGGGACCGGAGGGGACAGTTCCCGCGAGATCATCTATTCGAAGGGCAAGACCGCGCCGGCCATCATCAATTTCGTGCGGTTGACCCTCTGAGGGACAGCGAGCGCCAACTCGGATGGGTATGGGTCCGTCCGGATTTGAACCGGAGTCGCCAGCACCCCAAGCTGGTAGGATTTCTTGTGAGCGGGAAGACCAGCCGGTCCCCGCGCTCAAACCAAGCTACCCCACGGACCCGCCGGAAACGCTCGAATGACTGATGGCCTAAAAACCCTTCTGCGTGGCTTCGTCGTCTCGGGGCGGGATCCTTCATCCGAACGGCAAGACTTCGTCGATGAGCTCCGCATGGGAAAGGATCATCCGACGGCAACAGTACCGTTTCAGCCCGAGCTCGTCGAGGACCTTCCGCGGCTCCTCTCCACCGCGCGTTCGCTCGATGAACGCCGGGAACGAACTCCCGACGACCTTTCCGCAGGTGAAACATCGGACGGGGATGATCATGGGCTCACCGGTACGACTTCTGCCGCTTCTTCCGCGCCCCGCGCCCGAGCGGCTTCTTCGGCAGCTTGCGCCGGGTGTCCGGGACGATCAACGTGCGATCGTATTCGCGGAAGACGGTCTCGAGATCGTTGTCATTCAGATATTGAACGAGGCCGCGGGCGATCGCCGTGCGGACCGCGTCCGCCTGCCCCATCACGCCGCCGCCTTGCACGTTCACGTCGATGTCGATCGTGTCGACTTTCTTCCCCGCGAGCTTCAACGGCTCCAGGATCTTCAGCCGCCCCAGCTCGAACGGGTAGATCTCGACTGGCACGCTGTTGATTCGCACGACCCCCCGCCCCTTCGTCAGCGTCGCGCGGGCGACCGCGGTCTTGCGCTTTCCGCTCGCGACGATCGCCTTCATCGGGATACCTCGAACTTGGAACCGAGGAGCTTGGCAATCTCACCCAGGCTCATGAAAGGACCTTGGGGCGGTCGCTTGGCGTCCTCGACGATCTCGAGGGGCTTGTCCTTGAACGCGTCCGGGACCGAGAGGTACACGCGGAGGCGCTTCAAGGCGTCCCTCCCGCGCGGCTGCTGATACGGCATCATGCGGGAAATCGTCCTTCGCAGGATCAAGTCGGGTCGTCGGGGGTACGCAGGCCCGATCCCACGCATTCGGCTCG
>DATMDM010000125.1:0-4929 GCA_035557795.1 Thermoplasmata archaeon
GAACCGGTCGGTCCCGGTGGCGACGACGACCCCGGCGCGGCCCACCCCGTTCACGATGCCGTCGATGACCTTTCGGTCGAACCAGTCAAGGGCCCGGGCCACGCCGTACACGACGGTCCGTCCGAACGCGTCGTATGCGTCATCGATCCAGTACCGTTTCGTCAGCATGCGATGGATGAAAGCGCCGCCCCGGGATGCGGTGAAGCGTTCCGCCGGGACGCGCTTCGTCGCGTACACGGCCCAGGCAAGGGCGAGGCCCAAGACCGCGACGCCCATCGAGACCCCCTCGAGCAGATAGTCCTGCACCGGGATGCCCACGAGCGGGAACCCGGCCTCGGGCCGACCGAAGAAGACGAGGTTCCCGAAGCCCTGCATCGGATACGCCAGGAGGCCGGAGATGAGGGTGAAGCCCGCGAGGATCATCAGGGGCACCGTCATGACCGACGGCGACTCGTGCGGATGGACGTGGCCGCGGTACTCCCCGTGGAACGTCATGAACCACAGACGGAAGGCGTAGAATGCGGTCAGGAACGCGGTGCCGACGCCGAGCGCGTACAGCAAATAGAACCCCGGATGCTCCGAGCCGGCGTCGAAGGTGACCGACAGGATCTCGCCCTTCGAGAAGAATCCGCTGAAGGGCACGATCCCGGCGAGGGCGAGCGCGCCGAAGAGCATGACCTTCGAGGTGATGGGCATGGGTTTCGCGAGTCCGCCCATCTCCCGCATGTCGTTCGTCGCGACCGCGTGGATCACGCTTCCCGCGCCCAGGAACAGGAGGGCCTTGAAGAACGCATGGTTGAACAGATGGTACAACGCCGCGCTGTACCCGGCGGAGTTCACAGCCTCCCCGCGGGAGACCTCCGTCGCCATGATGTAGGCGCCCGCGCCGAGCCCGAGGAACATGTAGGCTAGCTGAGAGATCGTCGAGAACGCGAGCACCCGCTTGATGTCGAAGTTCACGACGGCCATCGTCGCGGCGAACAAGGTCGTGAAACCGCCGATCCCGGCGATGACGAGGATGGCGGTAAAGGGAGGCTGGACGGCCGACGACAGAGGAACGAGGAAGATGAACGCGCGCGCGGTCAGGTAGACGCCGGCCTTGACCATCGTCGCCGCGTGGATCAGGGCGCTGACCGTCGTCGGGCCTTCCATCGCGTCGGGGAGCCACGCGTGCAGCGGGAACTGCGCGCTCTTGCCGACGGCCCCGCCGAACAGGAGGAGCGGGATGAGGGTCAAGAGCTGCGGCGTGAGGGGACTCGGATAAAGGCTCGCCATCTTGCCCTGGATCTCCCCGAACGAGAGGGTGCCGAACACATTCCAGATCACGAGGACCCCGACGAGGAACAGGACGTCGCCGACGCGGGTCACGAGGAACGCCTTCTTCGCGGCCGCGGCGGCCTCGGGCTTCGAGTACCAGAAACCGATCAGCAGGTACGAGCACAGGCCCATGATCTCCCAGAAGATCAGCAGCTGGAGGAAGTTGTCCGCGCTCACCGTGCCGAGCATTCCCGTGGCGAAGAGGCTGACTTCCGCATAGTAGCGGGGCTTGCCGTCCTCCTCGTGCATGTAGCCGAGCGAATAGATGAAAATCAGGAGGCAGAGGAACGAGACGAGGACGAGCATCAACGCGCTCAGGTTGTCGATCAACAGCGAAATCTTGATCGAGTTCTCCGGGAGCAGGCTCGGGATCCAGACGTATCCTTCGATCGTCTGCGGCGTGAAGGTGCCGCCGAGGGCGCCTTGCTGCAGGACCTGGATGAACACGTACAGCGAGAGGACGAACGAGCCCGCCATCGCGCCGACGACGACGTGACCGCCTCCCTCCGGCAGACGGCGGCCCACCAGGCCGACGATGACGAAGGCCGCGAGGGGGAACAACAGGATGAGCCAGACGACCCACTCGAATGCGATCACGGCTCACCACTTCAGGAAGCGAATCTTGTCCAACTCGATCGTACCGTGGGTCTGGTAGATCGAGAGGAAGACCGCGAGCCCGACCGCGGCCTCGGCGGCGGCGACCGCGATCCCGAGGAGGGCGAACACCTGGCCGCTCGCATCGCCGCTGTACGAACTGAACGCGACGAAGTTCAGGATCGAGGCGTTCAGGATGATCTCGATCGACATGAGGACGATGATCCCGTTGCGGCGCGCGAGGACGCCGTACAGGCCGATGCAGAGGAGCATCGCGGACAGGATCAGTTCGTACTGGAGGGGGATCACGGGCCTACCTTCCCGGGCTCGTCCATCTTGGCGAGGTAGACGCCGCCGATCATCGCGGCGCCGAGCAGGATGGCAATCAAGATGATCGTGACCGCAAAGCCTTCGAACATCTGATTCGCGATTCCGTTCTGCGAGGTGGCGTTTCGATCGACCACCGGGATCGACGTCGGCGAGCTCGGCCAGTTCACGTTACCCAGGAACGAAACGGCCATCACGAGGAACAAGGCCGTCGCCGCGAGGACGACGAGGAATTCCCGGGTGTTCACGGTCCGCCCTCCGGCCCGGCCTCGTCCATGATCGTCCTCCGGGTCAGCATGATCCCGAACACGAAGAGCACCGGCACCGCGCCCGCGTAGACAATGACCTGGATCAGGAACACGAACTCGCTCAGGAAGAGCAGATAGATCGCCCCGATCGTCACGAGGGTCATCGCGAGCCAGAACGCCGCACGGACCATGCGCTTGTTGGTGACGACCAAAATCGAGCCGATGACCTCGAGCGCGCTCAACACGAGGAACGCGATGAGCTCCCAGTCAACGTCCACCACGTGCCTCCCCCCGGCTGACCCGTGCACGGCCCAACACGCCGCTCACCCCACGGACCAGAGACCCGACGCAATCGCAGCGGCCGCGATGATGATGGCCCCGAGGGAATACGGGATCAACTTCTTCCAACCGATGTTCAAGATCTGGTCGATCCGCACGCGGGGCACGGACCAGGAGATCCAGATGAACACGACGGAGATGAGATAGACCTTGAGGAGGAACCAGACTTCCTCCGGGACGATGGGAACCGGGATGCCGCCCACGGACAAGGTCGTGAACACCGGGCCACTCCAGCCGCCAAGGTAGAGGATCGCGATCAGCGCGGCGCCCGCGATCATCCGAAGCCACTTGAACCCGAAGACGAGGCCGAACCGCATCCCCGAATACTCGGTCGTCCATCCTTCGACGAGTTCCGCCTCCGCCTCGGGGATGTCGAACGGGATGCGCTCCATCTCGGCCATCATCGAGACGCTGAACACGATGAACCCGAGGATCTGCGGCGAGAAGACGTACCAAGCCGGGATGGAGAGGGCTCCGAACGAGACCAGCGGCCGATCTTGCTGCCGGACGATCGTCAGCGGGTTGAGGGATCCCGTGAAGAACACGAGGGCGATGACCGACAGGATCATCGGGATCTCGTAGGCCATGAGCATCGCGGCGGCGCGCAGGCCGCCGACGAGGGTGTACTTGTTGTTCGCAGACCAGCCGGCGATCAGGATGCCGAGGGGCGCGAGCGAGAACGCGGCGAAGATGAAGAGGATTCCGAGGTCCAGGTTCGCGACGTAGAATCCGCTGCTCCACGGCAATGCAGCGAAGATCATCAGTGTCGAGGAGGCGATGAGGACGGGCGAGATGTGGAACATCGCGGAGTCCGCGTTCCGTGGGGTGAGGTTCTCCTTCTGCAGGAGCTTGACGCCGTCGGCGATGTTCTGCAGATATCCGGTGCCGCGGTGCGTGGGCCGACCGGCGCGGTTAAAGGGCCAGAACGGGAGGGACCAGATCGAGATCATGATGCCGTATCGGTCCTGGAGGCGGCTGTAGAACTTCCGCTCGACCCACATCATCGTGAGGAGATTGATCAGCGTCGCCCAGATCACGATGATCGTGACGGCGATGAGCCATGTGACGAGGACGATGAGCAACTCCGACCCGAGCGGTCCCATCCCGAGTCGCTGGCGGGCGACCGGGTCGAACCACTGCGCCAGACCCGTCAAAGGCGGAATCAGGCCCGCTAGCGCGTACAGGATCTGGTCGACGATCCAGACGATCGCGAGGACGAGGACCTCGCACACGCCGAACAGATTCGGGATGAGGGGCGCACTCACTTGTCCATCTCCCCGACGCAGACGTCGACGGACCCGAGAATCGCGACGGAGTCGGCGAGTTTGTTGCCGCGGAGCATGATGGGCGTCGCGGCCATCGTGCAGAAGACCGGGCTCCGGATCTTCACGCGGTAAGGCCGGTCGTCGCCGTCGCCGATCACGTAGAACAACGCCTCACCGCGCGAGTCCTCCGTCTTCGCGTATCCCTCGCCCTCCGCGCGCCGCGGGGCCTTCACCCGATACGGTCCGGTCTTCGGCATCTTCTCCAAGGCCTGGAGGATGATCTGGCACGACTCCCGCAGCTCGTTGAACCGGCAGACGAAGCGGGCGTACGAATCCCCCGCCCCGCCATCGTGCCACACCTGCGGCTCGAAGTCGATCTCCTCGTACACCTCGTATGGGTCGAGTCGGCGGAGGTCGACGTTCACCCCGCACGCGCGCAGGTTCGGCCCCGTGACGCCCCAATTGATCGCCTCCGCGGCGGAAATCTTCCCAACGCCTTCCGTCCGCATGTGGAAGACCTTCGACTCCTGGAACACCCGCTGGTATTCGTTGTCCACCTTCTCCAGGAAGTGCTCGATGCTCCGCCGGCACATCGCTTCGAAATTGTCCGGGAGGTCATTTCGGACTCCGCCTACCCGGGGGTAGTTCTGGTTCATCCGGGCACCCGACATTAGCTGGATCAGATCGAGGAACAGCTCCCGCTCCCGGAGCGCCCAGAGGAGGCCCGTGAGCAAGCCGAGGTCCGGGCCGTACGCAGCGAGCCACATCAGGTGGGACGCGATCCGCTGGAGTTCGAGGGCCACGACGCGGATCCACTGGCCGCGCTCCGGGGTCTCGAT
>DATMDM010000126.1:0-1135 GCA_035557795.1 Thermoplasmata archaeon
CGGCGAACAGATCCGCCTCAAGTTCGAAGCCAATGGCGGTCAAGTCGAGCGATTTGAGTCGATCAGAAACGAATCCCCACATCCCGCTGCACACGTCGGAGATCTGCGTCGCAAAGAGGAACGAGGCGAACCAGCTCAGCACGCGGTTCCCGAAATGATTCGTCATCGACATCGCGCCGTCGCCAATCGAACCCCGGAGACGGGATCCGAGGATGACCGGCGTGCCCGCCCCGAGCTTCCCGACGAGTTCGGGGATGATCTCTGGCGGGTACGTGCCGTCGCTGTCCAGGAGCACGACAAACTGGTCCCGGATCCTTGGGACGAACTCCCGGAATGCCGATCCCTTGCCGTTCCCCGTCTGAACGAAGACTTCGGCCCCGAGCCGCTTGGCGACCGCGCGGGTCTGGTCCGTGGACCGTCCGTCGAGTAGGTGGACGCTGTAGGCGATCCCTTTCTCCTGGAGGGTCTGCCGCGGAATCCGGTTGAGGACCGCCGCAACCCCGTCTTCCTCGTTCAGGGCCGGCAGCAGTATCGAAAGGCTCGTCAGGGCGGGGTTCGCGGTCTCTCCCCAAGGAACGTGCGGGACCGGATCGACGGGCAGGGACGAGTGCGGGAACGGGTCCATGAACGGCCCCGAAGGGGCCCGCGGGCCTACCGCGCCCCCCAATGCCCACTCTTCCGACGGTTGACCCATCCGACTTTGCCCCTCCAAACGGTACCTGATTCCTTACGACCGACCCGACGTAGGCTGACGCAAGGACCGCACGCGAGGTGCCGAGGGAGACCTTGACGTCGCATGCATGTTCGCGTCGACGTCCCGGGAACGCGGCCTCGCGATCCGCGCGGCCCCGCTCTGAACCCTGTTGTTCACGGCCCTTGATCTCTTCTGGTATTCAGTTGCCAGTATGCTATCTGATTTCTGGCACACGTTTTGCCAAACACGTTCGCGATACGATTTGATGATGGCGCGAGCAAAAACGCCGTTTCTGTTCGTTCAAATCGTCGATGTCAGACGAACAAAGTGGAATGCGGACCGCGAGATCGCGTCACTCGACGTCGCGCTCCACATCTCGGTCATGCAGGGCTACCTTTTTGAGGGGTTAGACCAATGGGTCCATCGTCCTGGGGAAGGGGG
>DATMDM010000127.1:0-13466 GCA_035557795.1 Thermoplasmata archaeon
ATGCGGACCAGGTAGAGACGGCTCAAGACGTCCGACAGGTAGAACTGCAGATAGGCGCAGTACACGGTGAACGCCGCAATGAATGCAAGGAAGGGAAGGTGTCGCCGGACGGATGCCGCGCGCGGACTAGAGGGACGCGCAGCTCGCCGGTTCGGGGCTTCCATCCACTCCCTCAGGGCCACGGAGGCGGTGGGAGATCTCCGGCTGTCGTGGGCGGCGAGTCGGCGCGGCTCCCCGACGGGCGGAATCCCCAGTAGAGTTCGACCGCGCCCAGGACGAGGAGGGCGCCACCCGCGACGATCGCGAGGAGGTCCACCGAGGTGTAGGTCCGCTGGAAGTTCACGGTCTGCGTCGCGTTCAGGTAGCCGGTCCCGTGGAGGAAGAGCAGGTAATACGTGTCCGGCACGCTCGATGTGAAGTCGACCTGACCCGCCGCGGTCTCCGGGAGGGAGTACAGGCTCGCGTTGCCGGTCCGCGACTGGAACGCGGCGAACTGAGTACTGCTCATGACCTTGAACTCGATGGGTCGCCCCGACGTCTCCTGGAACGTGCCGCTAATTCGGGTCTGGTCGCGGAGGTTCGCGCCGATTTTGAAGTACTTCCCGGGTAGGAGATTGAACGTGGACTGGTAGGCGTGGACCGGGTTGTAATTGAACAGCGTGTACCCGCCGATCAAGAGCAGGATCAATCCGGCCGCGATCAGGCCGCGCTTCCGCAGCGCCATTGGCCGGGCAGGCACCCGAGGTCCGCATGAACCTTTTCTGACGGTTATCGAACTACGATTCCCAGTCGGCTTCAGGGACTGGAGAGCGACTCCACCAGAAAAGTCCGACGTGGGTTGCTATTTGGATTAGTAGTGAATCCTCTGCCGAATTGGCGAGGCCTGTTCCGGCCTTCTTCCCGCAAAAAAGATGGAATGGGGGTGACCCATTCCTACATGGCGTGCGGGCCCGTGAACATGCTCGGGAACTGCGCGATAATCCCGGCGCTCAACATGTCCGCCATTTGCAAGATCTCCAGGTGGACTTGCTCGTACGTCGAGACGGAGGTCGGGTAGTCTCCGGTCAGCTGGGCCACGGCCTCATGCAGGGTGAGGTCCAGGTGGGTCTTCATCATGTCCTGCATGTGGGCGAAAGGCCAGTTCTTCGGGTTGGCGCCGTTCAAAAACGCGGCGATGTCGTTCGCGTTCTGGTACCAGAGCGTCACGTTCGCATTGACTCCGTCCGTGTTGCCCGCCTTGGCATTCACGAGGATGTTCCCCGCGAGGACGATATGGGTCGTCAAAAGCGCGGTCAACTGACTGCCCGCCGCCTCACCGTAGAACGGCTTGATCGCATTCCCGATGTCGACCTGATTCTGGAGCAGTCTCTCCAAGGTGGCCTGCGTATCCGCCGTCCCGAACGCGACATCCACGATGACGAGCCGCGTCCAGGTCACATGGTCCTCCCACAGCTTTCGCATCCCGTCGTGGAAGGAAATCGCCGATATCTTTTGGCCATCGGCGAACCCAACGGCGGCCAGCGCCAAGGCCCCCGCGAGGGCGATCGCTGCCAAGGCTGCGGCAATCCCCAGTCGTCTCATTCCTTTCCTCTTCCTACGTCCGAACATATAGACACCTCTTGGTGTCCAAACATAGCGCGCCAGATTTAAATACCTTCGCGTATCTAAACTACGTAATCGGTTTGCGTGATCCCGTGCAAGAAGTATCCCTGCTGGGTGGTACGAAGTCGAAAATCCTCCACGAATTGCGTGAGAGGGACCAAACCGCCCGAGACGTCGCCGCACGCCTCCGCGTCCAAGTCAGCGCCGCGCGGAAGCACCTCGAACGTCTCAAAGAGCTCGGGCTCGTCGAGGAGCGGTTCGTCCGCCAAGGCCCCGGACGGCCGAAGAAGCTCTATCTCTTGACAGACGCCGGCAAGGAACTGTTCCCCCGCCGATACGACGCGATCCTAAACGCTGTCCTCGCACGCATCACCCGGGACCGGGGGGGCGACTACGCGGAACAGCTCCTCCGCAACGTCGCCGACGACACCGTGAAGGACATTGGGCTCAGCGGCACAAATGGACGAGCGCGGCTGAATCGATTAATCGCCGCGCTGAACGATCTCGGCTTTGATGCAAGCGTTCAGCGGCGAGATTCAAACCGAACAATTACCAGCCGGAACTGTCCCATCCTGCGCGTCGCTCGCGCCCAACGAGAAATCGTGTGTCGAGGATTTCACGCCGAACTGATTCGAAGGGCGACCGGAGCTGCGACGATACAGCGAGGGAAATGGATCGTCGACGGCGAGCCGGTTTGTACTCACGTCATCACAGAGGTTCAGTCGGGTCTGACGCGAGCCAAGAAGTCCTCGACGACTCGGACCTAACGGGGCGGGTCACGGCTTCGGAGCCGGCCTCGCCGCCAGAAGAACACCCCGATCGCGAGAGCGGCGGCCGCGACGAGAGCGCCGACTAGGACCAAGAAAGCCGAATCCACGAGAGGAGGTGGCGGAACCGCGACTTCGAACGAACCTTGTCGTGATTGGACGTTGCCTGCCTCATCACGCGCCCACACCGTGAACGCGTACTTTCCGGGGTTCATGAAGGCGCGGCTCACGTAGAATGAGGAAGGGCCCAGACGCGTCATCGACAGGTTCGCGTCAAAGGATGGACCCACGATGTGAGCGGAGACGTTCGCCACGGCCACGTTATCCGTCGCTTGCGCGCTAATGTTCACTGTCCCGCCAGGGACCTGGGGATCCGGATTCGTCGAGACGGCCGAAATGGTTGGCGGGATGGAATCGGTCGATGCGTTGGTGACCCAGGTGCCCCGCATGGAAGGCGCGTGGATCGCGCACCAATAGGTGAAGGTCCCCGCTCGCAAGGCGTCGAACATGAACCAAATGGTCCCCGTGAATTGGGGAGACTCGGGCTCGCCGGCGTCGATGACGCCGTTGCCGTTGTAATCAATCCAGAAGATATGAGGCATCCCATCATCGCTGGTGAGCTGCAGAGCGACGTGATCGCCGAAGTTCGCCGAGAGCATTGGCCCCGGGTCGGTCTCGTTCCCCGGCGTGAGCGACCAACCCGTGGGCGGCGCGAACCGTCCATAGAGGTGGAGGGTAACGTCCGCGACTTGAACCAGAGGCGCGTGGGCCGAGGCGACTCCGAGGAGTCCGATTGCTGCAAGGCTAAGTGCTAGGGCAACGGCTCTCCCCCACGCCTCGGGGGCGCGTGTTTGGGACCACACTCGAATCGCGCCTTCACGGCTGCTTCGGCTCGGCGGGCATTCCCCCGCGGCCCTTCCGCACGAGCATCGCGGCCAGGGCCACGATGACGATGATGAGGACGAGCAGGCTCCCGTAGAAGACCGTGGTATCGATCCCGCCCGCGGCCGCAGGCGGCGCCGCGGACGCAGTCACGGTGACCGTCTTCGTCGAGGAGTATTCGGTTGGGAGTGCGGTGTGGTCGTTGTTGAACAGTTCGACCTTGAACGTGTGGGTTCCGAGGCTCAGCCCGGAGAACGTCCAGCTCGACCCCGCGGTCGCGCCTTTGTAAACCGGCGCGCCATTCACGACCTCGAACACGTGGACGTGCCCGCGGCCCGCTTCCGGCGTGCCGCCGAACGCGCCGGCATCAAGGACGAAGCCTGCCACCGTCCACGTGAGCGTTAAGTCCTGTCCTTGCACGATGGACGTCGGCGCGGTGAGTGCGATGGACGGGGCTGCGACGGTTATGTTGACCGAGTCCGAGTAATCGGCCGGGAGTTCCGTGTGGTTGTTGTTGTACAGCTCCGCCTTCAGGGTGTGAGTCCCCACACTCCAGCCGGTGACGATGAACGTCGTATCCGGGGTCGCGGCCTTGTAGATCTCGTTCGTGCCGACGACATCGAAGATGTGCATGTGGCCCTCCCCGGAGAGGTTCCACCCACCGAAGTCCAGGGCCGACATCGTGAAGTTGGAGACCGCCACGCGGAGACGGAAGCCCAGACTACTGACGCTCAACCCGTTCGTGGGTTCCAGGATCTTAATCGACGGAGTGCCGGCGGTGACCTGCACCGAGTCGGCGACGACGGGCACGACGAGCCCGTGATCGTCGTAGTGCAGTTCCGCCTTGAGGATGTGCGCACCGGGAGTTAGACCGGAGAAGACGAACTCGGTCAGCCATGTCGCTCCCTTGTACACGCCGTCGGCGAAGTAGTGGATGTGACCGTGATCCGTGATGTTCGTCCCGCCGAAGTTCTGCTGGTCCAGGATGAAGCCGCCGCCGACTTGGACCACCATGCGGACACCCAGGCTGCTCACCTGGGCCCCGGTCGCCGGCGAGATCACTTTGATCGTGTAGCTCGCAGCTGACCCGGGCGTCGTGACGAACAGCGGGACGACGAATGCCGCCATGACCAGCGCAAGACTTAGAACCAAAACCTTCTTCATCGTTTGCCCCCGGATTGAACCGGGTCGGTCCACCCGGGAGCCCCCTTAAGACCATTTTCCCAAAATGGGCTCTGCCTTTCATGATCCGTTTGCCGAGATCCGGTCTACGGATTGCCGGCTGTCAACGGCCTCGGGAACGCGATGCTGTATCCCGCCGCGCGCGGGTTCCGGCATCCGAGCGGTCACGACACCCGGTACGTCCGGCTCTGCGGCCGGACGACTCGGCCCACCCAGTAGGAGATGAGCGGCAGATACCAGATGTACAGGCGCGCAGGGACACCGAACAGAGTCCATTCCCAGAACTGAGGGGCGACCGAAATCAATGTCACGAGCGACAGGATCGTCATGCGGTTCCTCCCATTGCGGAAGAGCTGCGCGAGCTCCGGTGCCACGATCTTCTTTTCCTCGAGGCTGATGACATGGGCAAACGCCGCCAGAATCAGCAGAATTCCCGAGAGGTCCAAGGTGAAGAGGGTGGACGCGTACGCCCCGATTGCGGATGCCTCGGAAGGGTTCAGCGACGGACTGGCAAGTTCCACGCTGTTGAGCAAGTAAGGGATCAGCGCGACCAGCAGGAGGAGGGCCACATTGAGGAACGTGACCGCCCTCAGCTCTCCCGGGAGGACGGACATGTAGGTTGTGTAGATGATCCAAGCGGTGATGAGAACGACGAACGTGAAGCCGAAGGCGAAGATGTGGCTGTTGATCTCGGCTTGGCTGGTCGGTGAACTGGCGATCAGGCCGATGGCGCCAATCGAAAGGGAAAGGCCGAACACCAGGTCGGCGAGCGTCTCGATCCGCGGACGAGGACGTCTCTCGCCGGGCAACGGCTGAATCGACATCCTGTTCTCCTTCATGTGGGGCGGACGCCGTCCAGGAAATCTCGAAGGACTTCGATGTAACGGGAGCGCTCCTCCCACATCGCCAGGTGGGCGCTCCTCTCGAACCGCACGAGCTTGGATCCCTTGATGCCCCGATGGATGCTCTCGGCCACATGGGGTGTGACTTCGTCGTACCGACCCACCGTGACCAGGGTCGGGACATGGATGGTGGGGAGTTGGTCCGTCACGTCCCAGTCCTTGATTGTGCCGATGATCGTGAATTCGTTTGGCCCGTTCATCGTGAAGTAGACGGGCCCGCTCATGTGGTCGAAGCTATACGTGACCTCGCGAGGCCACACCGGGAGACGACACACATACCTCCGGTAGAACACGTCGACGGCCGCTAGGTACTTGGGATTCCGGTACTCCTCCCGCGCCTCGTATTTCGCGAGGGTCGCGCGGACCTTCAATGGCAGCCGGTTCACGAGACGCCGCATCTCGCGGACCGTCAACGGAACGCTCGCGAGGCCTCCCGTCACGATCAGGCTTCGCAGGTTCCGCTGATACTTCAACGCGGTCGCGATCGCCAGCGCGCCTCCGTAGCTCGACCCCATCAGGTGGACCTTCCCGAGACGAAGGGCGGTGCGAACGCCTTCGACCTCTTCGACGTTGTGCGCAATTGTGTAGAGGCCGGTGCTGCGGGGCCGTTCGGATTTCCCGCAACCGAGTTGATCGATCAGGACGACTCGATACCCAAACTGGGCCAGGTCCTCGAGGGACAGAAGATAATCATGGGTCGCACCGGGTCCGCCATGGAGGCAGAGGACGGTCCCCTTAGTCGGCTTTCCATAGGTGCGATAGAAGAGGTTGAATCCGAGAATCTTGACATAGCCTTCGGTGGGTTCCACAGGACCACGCTCGCGCGGAATACGAGCGTCGACAGATGACTGTTTAGGTCATGGGCGAGGATGAGCGCCCTCGCCTTGGGATCCGACTCGGATGACGATGTCCCGCTTGGCCCGTGCGGTATGGCCTTTACGCCGCTACCATTTATCGACCGTCCCAGGAATCTTCCGAACCCGATCCGTCTAGCGGGTCGCGGTCCAAAGCATCGCTCCGAGGCCCATGGCTTCGAAGACCCCAATCCCAAAGAGGTACGGATCGAGGGCGCTGGGCACGAGGGACATCATCGTGACGAACGCGTAGACCACCAGCACATTCTGGGCAAAGAAGGCGAATGCGACGAGGAGTAGGGCGAGGCTAAATGGGGCTCTCGTCCGTGAATAGACGCCTCGGTACACGACGAGGAGCACGGCGGCGAGAACGATATTCAGTGCGCCGACAAGAATACTGACGGACATTATGACGCCCATGCGCTCACTCCCCCGATTCGTTCATCGAGGACATGGACCTGATGCACAATGCCACCCGAATCACCTTCGCGAGGACGGCATCTTCTTGCGGATCTCGTCAAAGATCGCGTAGTTGCCCTCGAGGTAGGCCGAGAGAAAGTACGGTGAGCCATACACATCGCCGACAGGCCGGGCGAGCAGCCCATTTTTTCGAAGCAAGTCGAGGTGATGGCGGATCGTTCGATAGTCGATTTCCAGAACGTCGCTAAGTTGGTTGGCGTTGTACGGTCGTTCATGCAATGCCTCGATGATGCGAGCCCGATTCAGACCGCCTCGGGTGCCGGCGATGAGATACCACAACAGTTGCCGCAGTCCCGCGCTCACGGTGGCCCATCGTGTGAAGGAGGCCGATGGAATAAATAGCGTGTCATCCGTGAGCGAGTCCCAGAGAATACGGCGGGAGGGGCCCCCGGGTACCGCTCCGATGTGCTCCGGACCCTAGGGTTGAATGGGACAGAGGAAGTCGTTCTCGGGAACCCGGGTGACGGAGACATCTCCCGCTGTCTGCGCCGCGAGGATCGCCGCCTCGGATGTCAGCAGGTACGGCGCGACGTTCCACATCACCGAGTGAAACGCCCAGTGGCCTCCGTGGTATCCGGCCGCGCCCGGCGCCACCGCGACGACCCCGAAAATCTCCTGCCCCATCACGACATAGAAGTTGTCTCGGCCCTCGTTCGGGAACGCTGCGGGCGGCACGACCGTGCGCACGAGTGCCCCGTTGTAATAGCAACAGATGTCTGGGAAGACAAAACCGGGACGGGCCGCCTGCGCCGGAGGTACCACGGCGAGGACGATCACCAAGACGAACGCAAAGACCCCCGCGAGCTTGATCGACATACTTTCCCCGACGACACGAGCGATCGGATCGACCATCCCGATTTGCCAGAATTCGACCCGAGTTCGACCAGATTCCCCGGAGGCCATATCGCATGAGTCGAGGGTGGACGACTCGACCCACCCTTGCATCCTCTGGTGGGGCTGCGCGAAAAAATCGGCCGGCCCTACCGCTTTTGGAAACCTACTATGTACCTACTTCGCCAGACGCAAGGGACACTGGGAGTATCGGTCCTCCATGGAATCCGACAAGGATTTGCAACGGAGGAAAAACACATGCTAGGCGGATACGGACTCGGCGTCCCGGCACCCCGGGCGCTGACACGGAACCAGGCGGACCTCGAGCGCTACCTTCGCTTGGAGTACGGCGGACGAATGAACGTCGAAACGCTCCTCGCGGAGGCCGCGCGCGTGTCACGGAAGGTGGGAACGAAAGGTCGGAGCCGGATCGCGCAGGCCGTCCAGACGTTCATGGCGGCATTGCGTTCGATCGCCGCGGGCCACCGGTCCAAGACGTCGACCCCTGAGGTGTGACCACGGCCGTGTCGGCGTACGCATCATACCAGCCGCTCTTCGGGTTCGCGGCTCCGGCTCCCCCGATCCCGCACCGAGGACCTTCGGGGCTCGCGATCTTGCGGCGCCTGGCACAGGCGGCGGCGACGTGGATCTTCCCGATCCACCCGCCGAAGGGGCTGGTCCCCCTTGATCCCGACCCCGCACCAGGAGCCGCCGCGCCGACAAGGGGCGCGTTCCAAGTACCCGAAGCTCGGGAGGTGTGACATGCTCTTTGCCATCCTGGCCGTCGCGGCGTACCTCGTCCGCTTCGCGGCCCAGTGGGTCCGGATCTGCTAGCCGGTCCGCGACCCTCCCCCCTTTTTGTTCCGCTCGTGCTCGGGCGTACGAATCGGCGGGATCGGGCATCGGTAACTCGTCGATGTTTGGGAGGACAGACCCGGCGCAGAGGTGCGAACCTCCAAAACATCTAAACGAAGGCTTCGCGTTCCGCCGAACGGGGGAGCAGCTTGCCCATTGTCCACACGTGGCACAATCCGCAGCAGACGTTCAGGATAGTGAAGAGGTACCTAGACACAAAGGATCACGCGTTGTGGCCTGCGATCATCGACTACTGGATCGGAGAGTTGTTCTTGCTCCGGTCGGATGCCGAAGCCGAGCGAGTCAGTACCGCGAAGCGAAAGAAAGAGGAATCTAAGAAGTAGGCGGAGCGGTCCGGGCGAGCCTCAGTTCGTCCTTTAGCCGGCGCTCGACCTTCGGTTTCAGATCGAGCCGGGCTCTCATCCCATGTTGTCGGAGAAACGCTTCCGCTCGGCGGGAATGCTCCTGGGCCTCCTCGGGTTGGCCCATGACATCCGAGGCCACTCCGTACAGCGAATGGACCGCGTACGCCAGGGGCCATTCTTTCGCCGCCGGTTCCTCGGTCCGCCGAATGGCCTCCGTGAAGGCCATGCGACAGGCCGCCTCGTCGCGTCGGAGGAGCGCATCGAGGCCGTCCAATACGTTGACCAAGACGCGGCGGGCCTCGACTCCACGGGCCATCCCTGGCTCCCGGATCGTTGTCATGACGGATCGAAACCCGTCGGCATCCCCGGCGAGGAGGCAGCACTCGGCGACCATGGACAACGACTCCACCGCCAGGCCGGCGAACTCGAGGGCCTGGAAGTCGACCGCGGATTGTTCGAACAAGCCGCATGCATCCTCGAACCGCTCCCGGAAGTACGCCACGAATCCCAGCCCGTACCGCGCGGACGCGATCGTATCCGGGTCATGGATTCGGCGGCCGAGGGTGAGGGCTTCAGCGAAGTACCCTTCCGCACCGGTCGTGTCGCCGAGCAACTCGAGGCGATAGTAGCCCTTCAGCATCACGAATCCGCGGTACATGTGTGGATCCTGTAACGCCTTCGGGAGGGCGTCGATCGCCGCCAGATGCACACCCGCCTTTCCGGCATCGCCGGTTCGGTATGCGTAGAGGTGGGCCATCGCCTTGTGGACTTTCGCCGTCAGGAGGTCGTCGTCGAGGGACTCCGAGAGAGCCAACGCAGCTCGCAGTTGTTTCTCCGCCGCGGCGACATCGCCCGCGGGGGCCTGGAATTCGTTCGCTCCGAGTTCGAGCAGCACCTCCGCCTCTCCGCGCGGATCCTTGTACAGCTGGAAGACCCGAATGGCGGCCTGACCGTGTTCGCGGGCCCCCTCCCAGTCCTCTTTGAAACTCGCGAGACGGCACCGGAGCAAGTCGATCCGCGCCCGTTCATGATACTGCAGATCCCCGATTGCTTGCGAAGCGGCCTCGATCTCCGATTCCGCCGTCTTCAATTCGCCACGGACGAGAAAGGCCGTTGCAATCTTTCGATGAAACCGCGATGCGGCCTCGGCCGCGCCTGGAGTTTTCAGCGCTTCCTTGTATGCGACGAGAGCCGCAGGCAGGTCCCCCACCCGTTCATGCGCGTCCCCCAGCTCTTCCTCGATGGCGACGCGTTCTTCCGAGGGCGCGACCCGAAGGGCGTTCGAGAGACAATCGATGCAGGCCACTGCGTCCCCTCCGGCGAGGACGTCGGCGGCTCGGTCACGCAAGGATCTTAGCGCGAAGGCAGCGAGGCCCTGGCGTTCCAAGGGGGTCACCACGCTCTCGAAGAACCCTTGAATCGTCTCATGGACGCCGAATCCTTTCTCGCCGATCGGCGTGATGAGGGCGCGGTCGACGAGGGAGAGGAACGCGTTGTGGGAGAGCCCGGGCTCGGGAAGAAACGCCTCGCGGGGCATCGGCACACGGTAGAGACAGGCCACTTTCATGATCTGCCGCTCCGACTCCCCGAGCTCGCGGTAGACCGTCTCCTCGACGAAGTGATGCACGTCCCTCCGAATCTCTGCAGGCCTCGGAGGGCTCGGCGCCGAACGGACCAGTTGAAGGAACAGCGGATGGCCTCCGACGGCCCGGCATGCGTCCGCGAGACTCTCGCCGCCCGGTTCCCCGGATAGGACCTGCGCGAATTCGGCGGGATCGAGACCACCGAGTTCGATTTCCGTGACGACGCCACCGCGGATCACGTCCCGTCGGTCGTAGAACGGGACCGCCCGGCGCGTCAAGCAGAGAACGTGCGCATCGGGAACTTCGACGACGAGATCCTTGAGCGCTCGAAAGAACGGAATCAACTCGGGCCCGGACTCGTGCACGTCGTCGAAGACCAGGAACGAGCGGCTCCCCCGCACGTCCTCTCGGAGGACTTCCGTCGCCTGGGCCACGTCCCCGCGCACGAGCACCGCACGGAGGCCGGGCTTGCCCAGCGAGAGCAGGAACTCCCCGAGTGCCGCGAGCACGGACTTGGGCGTATCCCAGGCCCGGACTCGGTGCCAGAACAGATTGCGCTTCGAGCGGAGCAACTCACACGCCCGCGCGGCGAGCGTCGTCTTCCCGATTCCCGCCACACCCCGCACGACGAAGAAGCGAGGACCATCCGGCTCCATGACCAATCCGAGTTCCGCTTCGCGACCGACGAACCACTCCACGTGCGGAGCGTTCGAGAGCACCTGCTCGCGGACCGCAGATGGTTTTGTCGTAAGGGATTCCAGATCGACGACGCCGCTTTGGACCGAACTTCGTACGACCTCGAGCAGGGAGATGCCGGGAGCGGAGGCGAGGATTTCCGCGAGGGTCGCATCACGGACCCCGTTGGCGTCGCGAGATCGAACCGTCTCGGCCTTGAGGGCGGTGCGGAGGCGTGTCGCCGCGAACCGTCCGGCTTCTGTGAGGTCGTAGACCTTTCGACGCCTTCGCCCGCCTTGAATATGGGCGGTTCGTTCGCGGACGAGACCTTCCCGGATCAAGGGCCGGACGTACTGCGTGACATGAGGCACCAGGATCCACACCGCCTGCGCGATGCCTTCTTGCGTCATGGAGGCCGGAACTTCGACCTCTTCGGCGTAGCGTGCGGACTCGAGCAGATGGAGCAGAATCCGCTCCTTCGCGGTGATGCGCACCTTGTCGGACCTTACTTGCTAACCCGTGTCACGGCGTAAGTAGATTTTGGATTGACCGAGAAATACCCGCAGACTGACTTAGGACCAACATGGGGATTCAACTCCTCTTCCTCTGAACGGCGAACGATGGCCCCAACTTCAAGTATAACGCCGTTATCAACTGGGACCCCGGGGGACCGCCAATGAGCGAACTGTACACAGCTCCAAACGTGTCCGATGCCGATCTCACGCCGTCGTTCGTTCGAGACGAACTCCTCCGATGCTTCGAGAGCGCGAACCAACAGTTCTTCGACCTCCTAGGGCAACCCGTGACCGACGAGCAGCTCCGCGCCCAGGTCCGAGAGTTCGTGACCGGTGTCTTCCTGGAGTGCGGCCTTCCGTTTGAGACGCCCACGAAAGAGGGAATCCGCACCGCAATCAACAGGTGCAAGGCGAACGCGGAAGGCATGATGGGCGACAAGGGAGCGGACATCATCCGACATCACTATACGGAGATGACCAAACTCGTGGATCGGCTGCCGGACTATGCGACCGGCAGGTAGGCCTCCGGCAGGCGCAACGTCTCGAACTCAGTCGACTTCAAGGCCGAAGTCTTCGAGCGTCACGGTCCTCTGGGTTGGGTTTCGGGGACCGAATGCGCGGTCCTGACTCAGTGCCACCCTCCGATATGTCAGAACCACTCCGGGCCCTGATATTCGTCGAGGGGATTACGATAGAATCACTCGACGGGGAAGCCGTCCTCGTCGGTCAGCAGCTCGCCGTCATCATTGAAGTCGTACCGGAGAGCGTCCAATCGAAGCGCGACGTCCGTGAGGCAGAATTCGCCCGTCACCACGGCGAGAGCCGCGTCCTCGATTTCGATTCGCTTCACGGTTGCGATCGGCGGGACTTTCTTGACGCGGTAGTAGTCGAGCAGGGCTTGGAGGACGGCGAGGGCCCGCTTCATTCGGGCATCGAAAACCTGATCGATGCCAGCTTCCTCAACTTCTTGGTCGTCCATGCGGAACATCCAACTCGGCGAACTCCAGACCCGGTGACTTCACTTATAGCATGAAGGGCCGGTTATCCAGGGAGATTCTCAACGACAACTTTCAAAACAGATTCTCAACCGTGGATTCTGGTCCGATGGCGTATGTCACCTCATCGCTGACCTCGGAATCGCGGGCCGTCAGAGAGTCGACGTGCCGAGCCAGGCGCTCGCACGGACGTGGTTCGATCGGGTTGAGAAATCCGACACCCTTGGCTGGTATGGTCCACTTTTTGTCAATCGCATAGCTAGGGACCCCGGAAGGTTAAAGGTACATCAAAGAATCGGTTCGCGTCATGCGGGGGAGCGTACTCGGACTACCGTTATGGCTCATCTTGGCCGTCTGCGTCGTGCCGCCGATTGCCTACTCCCTGTCACGGGCCGCGGCCGTTCCGGTCGAACTGATCCTTCCGACCGCGGTCGCGATGGAAGTCGTCTTCCTCACACAGACCGTCCAGCAGGCCCTGCGTCGGGCTGAGGTCCGCAGGCATTTCGGCTTTGCCCTCTGGGAACTCCACCAAGAGCTGTCCCAGCATCTCGAAAGCCTCGACCGACGGATGACGCTCGTGCGCCAGGGGGTCACCTCGGAGCCGAATCTGGATTCGTTGCGCACGTGGGCCTCTTCCGTCGATGCATTCCCCGTGGACGCATGGGATCGGTTCCTCGCGATCGGCGGAGTCCACCGCCTCCTGGACAGCGCACCAGACCAAGTCGCCTCGAACCTCTACCGGTACTACCATGGCGTCGGGACATTCAACAACGAGGCCGCCCTTCGGGAGCGGCTGCTCCAGAAGCTCTTCAACGTGACCGGCCCCGCCACGGCGGGCATTTTCAAGAATGTGAAGTCCAGCGACAAGCGGCTGGAGTCGTGGCTCACGGAGGTGCCCTCCCGATTGGCGGTCCTGATGCGGGACATCCAGCACGTGCTGGGAGAACTCGGTCACATGCCCGAGGTCATCAGCTCCCG
>DATMDM010000128.1:0-12731 GCA_035557795.1 Thermoplasmata archaeon
TGCACCGCCACCATCTCGATCTCCGGGCCCCCCGCAGCCGGCTCCCGGTCGTCGTTCGGGATGTCTGCGGAGTCCAAGCCCAAGTGACTGCGATGGCCCGGATTGCCCTCTGGACGCGCCTGCGAGAGCTGACCGTCGACGATGTCGAGCAAGCCCTCGTGCGGAAGCGGACCATCGTCAAGACATGGTCGATGCGCGGGGCGCTGCACCTTCTCGCATCGAACGAACTCCTGCTGTATCTCCGCGGTCTCATGCCGACGAGGCTGCCGCGAGAGCAGAGATGGATCCAAGGAGCGGGTCTGAAGGAGGAGGAGACCACCGCGATGATCCTCGATGCGCTCAAGAATGGCCCGCTCACGCGGGTCCAGCTCGTCGCCTATCTGGCGAAGCGGCTCGGGACGAAGACAAAGGATTGGATGGATGGGGGGTGGGGACGGGAGACAGTGGGATCCAACACCTCGTGGCAACTCGTCCGCCCCGCCGTGATGCGGGGGCTCGTGTGCTTCGGTCCGAGCAACGGACAGGAGATCACATTCACGCGAGTGGATCGCTGGCTTCGCGAGCCACGGCCGATGCCTGCGGAAGGGGAGGCCGAGGACGCGCTGGTTCGACGGCACCTCCGTGCTTTCGGCCCGGCCGATGCGAAGGATCTGTGGTCCTGGTCCGGCGTGTACGTTCGGCGGATTCGAGTCATCTTGGACCGGCTCCGGGATGAGCTCGTCGAGGTGGACACGGGCCGCCGACGCGGATTCCTGTTGAGGAGGGACCTCCCGGAACTGGAAGCGGCGGCGTCCGAACCCGGAATCGTACGGCTGCTTCCGAGCTTCGACCCCTACTTACTAGGGCATCGGGACCGGGGTCACCTCGTCGACCGAACCCATTACAAGCAGGTGTACAAGAATCAAGGATGGCTCGCTCCGGTGGTCCTGGTGGATGGTCGTGTCGCCGGGACGTGGTCGTATGAACGCCAGCCTCGCAAGCTTCGCGTGGACGTCAAGATGTTTACGGCCTTCAACAAGGAAACACGAGCGAAGGCGAAGGAGGAAGCCCACGATCTGTCCCGTTTCCTCGAGGCTCCGGACATGGCGATTCGATTCAACTAGAGAACCAGTAATCCGGCTGATTTTCTCCATCATCCACGCGTGAAAAGCGATAGTTTCACACACCCCCCTGTGTTACCGCCTTAAGTATGGCCAAGGATGAGAGGACGGGTGACAAGGTGGCCATCGCGGTCAAGGTAGTCAAGTCCATCGAGGAACTTCCCGGCGTAGGCCCCGCGACCGCGGAGAAGCTGCGGGAGGCCGGATTCACGGATTTGATGGGGCTGGCCGTCGCCTCGCCCCAGATGATCGCGGACGCCGCGGAACTCGGCACGAATGTAGCCCAGAAGATCATCATTGCAGCCCGGGAGGCCGTCGACATCGGCGGGTTCGAGACCGGCGACGTAATCCTGGAGCGGCGGAAGTCCGTCGCGAAGCTCACAACGTGTTCGAAGGCTTTGGACGAACTTTTGGGAGGCGGCCTGGAAACGCAGGCCATTACGGAGTGCTATGGTGAATTTTCGGCCGGCAAGTCACAGCTTGCGCACCAACTGGCGGTCAACGTCACGCGTCCGGAGGACGACGGCGGCCTGAACGGGGACGTCGTGTGGATCGATACGGAGCAGACCTTCCGTCCCGAGCGGATCCGACAGATGGCCGACGCGTTGGATCTGGACGCGGACGCGATCCTCAAGCGAATCCATATTGCGCGGGCGTTCAACAGCCATCACCAGATGCTGCTCGTCGAGAAAGCACAGGAGCTCGCGCAAGACTTCCCGATTCGGCTCATTGTGATCGATTCCCTGACGGCGCACTTCCGGGCCGAGTACATCGGCCGCGGCGTGCTCGCGGAGCGGCAGCAGCTCCTGAACAAGCACATCCACGAGCTGATGCGGTTCGGAGACATTCACAACGCCGTAATCTACGTGACGAATCAGGTCCATGCGAAGCCCGATGCGTTCTTCGGGGATCCCACCCGGCCGGTCGGGGGCCACATCGTGGGCCACAGCGCGACGTTCCGTGTGTATCTGCGCAAGTCGAAAGGCGGGAAGCGGATTGCACGACTGATCGACTCCCCGAACCTCCCCGAGGCCGAGGCGGTCTTCAGCGTCTCCGAGGACGGAATCCGCGACTGACCGTGCTTTTCCGTTCCGTGACAAAACGTGTCGGGACAGGTTGAAGTAGCGTCCCACCCATCGTTGGCCGGTTCCATGGAAGCGGGGCTTCTGCTGATCCCGGGGCCCGTTCCGCTCCCGCCCCGCGTACTCGAAGAATTCGCGAAGCCCGCGATGCCTCACTACGGCGATGCCTGGGTGAAAGCCCACGGCGAGACGCGGGAGATGTTGCACAACCTCTGGTCCGCGCCCGACGCGCACGTGTTCCCCCTCGCGGGACCGGGCCACGCGGGACTCGAGGCGATCGCGTACACGTTCTTGCGGCCGGGCGACCGGGTGGTTGTCGTCTCCAACGGTTTCTTCGGGGAACGGACTCGGGAGGTCCTCCAGTCGCACCGCGTGAAGGCGGATGTGGTCTCGTCGGCATGGGGCGCCGGCCCGGACATCCCGGCCCTGCGGGAAGCCCTCAAGACGCCGACCAAGGCCGTCGCGGTCGTGCACAATGAGACCTCGACAGGCATCACGAATCCCCTGGAGCCGATCGTTGAGGCCGCGCACGCCGCGGATGCGGCCGTGATCGTCGACGCGGTCTCGTCCCTCGGCGGCCTCCCGCTGCCTTTCGCGAAACTCGGGATCGAAGCGGCCTTCAGTGCGTCCCAGAAGTGCATCGCGGCGCCCGCCGGCATCGCGCCCGTCGCGGTCGCCCGATCCCTCTGGGAGTCCACGGATCCGCAATCCGTCGAAGGATGGTATCTCAACCTCTACACCTGGGACCGCTACGAGCGGGAGTGGGGGGAGTGGCATCCCACCCCGACGACGATTTCCTCGAACCTGTTCTACGCCTTCCACCGAGCCCTGGTCCTTTTGAAGGAGGAAGGCCTCGAAGCCCGCATCGCACGGCATGCGAAAGTCGCCGCCCGGTTGCGAGACGGCCTGGTAGGACTCGGTTTCTCACCGATGGGCCCCGCGAACCTATTGTCGAACACGGTCGCGTGCTTCGCCCCTCCCGCCGGAGTGGACCCGAATCGACTGGTCCGGCGGCTCCGGGACGAGCACCACATCTACATCTCCGGAGGCCTCGGGCCGTTGCGCGGCAAGACGATCCGGATCGGGACGATGGGAACTCAAGCCGATCCAGAAATCATGGACTGGCTCCTCAAGGCGATCCGCGCGAGCTTGTGAGGTTCAGCGGTCCGGCAAATATTGCTTCAGCCACTCGAGCGTCCGCTCGTTCAGCCGGATCTGGTTCGACATCTTGCGGGGCCAATGGCCTTCGTCGGCGAATTCGAGATAGTCGACGACCTTGCCCATCTTCCGCATCTCCTCGACCATCGCCCGCGCCTCGGTGACGGGGCACCGCGGATCGTGCGCCCCGCCGGTGAAGAGGACCGGGGCCCGGATCTCGTCGAGGAAGTAGATCGGGGAGAACTTGCGGTAGAGGTCTGCGTCGACCTCCGGCTCCCCCATCTTCTGGCGGTCGTACCGCCGGAGGTAGCCGCGCTCGTTCGTCGTGGCCGTGAGCCAGTTGAAGTACCCGACGATGCTCACGCCGACCGCCCAGAGGTCGGGCGCCTTCTCCAGGACATGCGCGACGGCGTACCCGCCATAGCTCACACCGATCGCCCCCAGCCGGTCGGGCGCGCAGTGGCGGTTCTCGATGAGCCACCGGCCCCCCGCGATGATGTCCTGGATGTCCCCACCGCCCAGATCGCGGTCGCTCAGACGGCGCCAGGCGCGTCCATCGCCGGTCCCACCGCGGTAGTTCGGCGCGAGGATCGTGAAGCCATCCGCGGCCATGAACTGAAACCGCGGGTCCCAATCGTTGATCGTCTGCGACTCCGGACCGCCATGCGGGTCGACGACCCCGGCGTTGCGGCGGCGGTCTTTCCGCGGCACGAATAGCCACGCCGAAATCGTTCGGCCGTCGAAACTCGGATACCGGACGAGCTTTCCGGAGGCGAGTTCGTCTTTGGGAAGGGGCTCACGGAGGCTGTCGACGAGGGTTACCGCCCGCTCGCCCCTCCGGAGGAGGAGGCGGGTGGGCTGCGTGAATTCGGAATGCTGGTAGAACAACCCCTTGGCGTCCGGGGTCCAGACGGCGCGGCTCGCCGAGCCCTTCGCGGGGGACACCGCTCGGGAGTTCTTGCCGTCCCGGGAGATGGTCTTCAACTGGACGTTTCCATCGCGGTTCTCCAGAAACGCGATTCGCTTTCCGTCCGGGGCCCAGAGGGGCATCGTCTTGTCCCACCGGCTCTGGACCACGAACTGGACTCTCTTCGTCTTGACATTGAGCACGCCGAGGTCGACATGGTCGTGGACGTTCGACACGAACGCAAGCTCCCGACCATCCGGAGACCAGGGTCTCGCCCTCCCGAGGTCTCCCCCGATCGCGCTCTCCGAGTCCGGGAATGCGACGATTTTCTCCATGTCTCCGGCGAGGTCGACGAGGCCGACGTAATCCAGCATGCCGACGCCCGCGGAGAAGGCAATGCTTTGACCATCGGGACGCCACGCAATCTCGCCGACGATGTCATCTACATTCGTGAGTTGACGGGCGTCGCCGCCGCTCGTATCTACGACGAAGACATTGTCTCGGTCGCCATCTCGGTTCGAGAGGAACGCGATCTTGGTGCCGTCGGGGGACCATCGGGGGAACGCGCTGTCGGACGGCGTATCGGTGATCTTCTGGACGTGCGCGCCCCGCACCGGCACGAGGTAGATGTTGTAGTTCTCGTCCCCCTCGAAGTCCGACTGGACCGCGATCCACCGACCGTCCGGAGAGAACTCTGGATTCAGGACGGACTGCTCGGATTGCAGGAGGATTCGATCCTTCTTCGTCCGAAGGTCCAGGAGGTAGACGGACCACTGGTCCCCCTTGTTTGCCGCGAACGCGAGCCACCGGCCGTCGGGGGACACGTCGAAGTTCCCGAGCTGCCAGATTTTCTTCAGGAAGCGTAGAGGGGTGAAGGTGACCTTCCGTTGCATGGCTCACCGAGGTGGCCGAGGAACGAGACCTGAGATAAAGCCATCTCGTTCGGCGACGTGACGGAAGCCATGGCCCTGAACGTCGCGACTCTTCCAATCACGGTCGGTGCGGGCGCGTTCCTCGTCCGCGACGGGGAACTCCTCGTGGTCCGCAAGACGTACGGCCCGTCGAAAGGCCTGTGGACGATCCCCTCCGGATACGTCGAGCCCCGCGAGTCGGTCGTCCAGACGATCGAACGGGAGGTCACGGAGGAAACCGCCATCCAAGGCCGCGCGGGACCGATTCTCGGCGTCCGCAACCGGGTGACCGAGACCGCGAACGACACGTTCCTCATCTTCGCGATGACCTACGTGAGAGGGGAGCCGCGACCGGATCGCGTCGAGGTGAGTGAGGCCGCGTTCCGTCATCTCGGCGAACTCAGGACGTCCGAATCATCCGCACCGTTCACGCGAGCGATTATCCCGAAGCTCGCCCGAACCGCGGGCTTGCGCTTGGATCCGTACACCCCGACAACGGACCCGGCGCACCCTCTCGCGTACCTCTTGTACGTTTAGCGCCAGAAAACCTTTAGGCGACCCGTCGTTCTGCAACGCCGTGGTCGAGACGGTCGTCGCGCTGTCCCTGGGTACGAAGTATCTCTTGGACCCGGCAGCGTTGGGGCGGATCCGCGACATCCTGGGGGCCGGCGGTCTCGTGGTCCATCCGACGGACACCGTGTACGGCCTCGCCGCGGATCCATTCCAGGCCGGGGCGCTCGAGAAGGTCTACGCGGCGAAGTCGCGACCCCGGGACCTGCCCGTCTCGATTTCGGTCGCCGATGTCGGGGACGTCTTTCGCTTCGGGCAGCGGACTGCGATCGCCGAGGCGTTTTGCGCGAAGAACCTCCCTGGACCGTACACGGTCGTCTTGCGGGCGACATCCGAGGCGCCGCAAGCGATCGTGTCGAAGGATGGCCTCATCGCGCTCCGCGTGCCAGCCCATCCGATTCCCCGTCTCTTGGCAAAGGCGTTCGGTCCGGTCACTTCGACGAGCGCGAATCGACACGGTCAGCCTGCGCCGAGCACGTGCGAAGGGGCACGGGAGCAACTGGGAGACCGAGTCGATCTCTATGTTGACGGGGGCCCGACGCTACTCGGCGGAGAATCGACGGTCGTGGACCTCTCCGGGCCGCGGGCCAAGATTCTTCGGCAAGGTCCGATTCGTCCGGGAGCGTAGGCGCATGGACGCCGACGTTCGCGAGTCACTGTTGCGGGCCGGTCGGATTTCGCGTGAGGCGCGGGAACGTGCAGTCGCGTTGGTCAAGGAGGGCGGGTTGTTGCTCGATGTCGCGGAGGAAGTCGAAGACCTCATGCGGAAGAGGGGCGCGAAGCCTGCCTTCCCCACGTGCATCTCGATCGACCACGTCGCCGCCCACTATTCGCCGACCCACGACGACACCCTGAGATTCCGCCACGGGAACGTCGTGAAGCTCGATCTGGGAGCCCAGCTCGACGGCTGGATCGCGGACACCGCAATCACGGTGGAAGTCGGGACGCGGAACTGGACCGAACTCGTTCGCGCCTCGGAACTCGCGCTCCAGACTGCGATCGAAGCAGTCCACTCCGGCGTGTCGACGAGGGCAATCGGGGAAGGAATCCAGCGGGCGATCGAGGCGCACGGATATCGTCCGGTTCGGAATCTGACGGGCCACACGATTGAACGGTACCTGCTCCACGCGGGCAAGAGCGTTCCGAACATCGCCCACGGCCACGATTTCCTCGAGGCAGGCGAGGTCGTGGCCATCGAGCCCTTCGCCTCGTCCGGCGCCGGCCAAGTCGACGGTCGCCGGACCGGGAACATCTATCGGGTGCTGAAGGTGAAACCGCAGAAGCAAGCCGAGACGGATCAGTTCCTCCGGCTCATTGCGGACGAATTCAAGACGCTGCCGTTTGCGGAACGGTGGGCCCAGCGGCTTGAGCCGCGTGCGCCGGCCTTGTTGAACGGACTCGTCCGGACCGGCGCCGTAATGACGTATCCGGCCCTCCTTGATGTGGCAGGCGGAATCGTGTCGCAAACGGAGCACACCATGATCGTGGGCCCCGCCGGGGCGGAAGTCACGACCGCGTAAACGGCACGCCGACTCGGAACGTTTATTATCGAACGTCCCCATCGAAGCCGTCCCCCGGAGGGACCGCCCGTTGACCGACATCAAGCGGATTGTGCTGGACGTGCTGAAGCCCCACAAGCCGTCCCTGGTTGAGATGTCGGTTCGGTTGTCGAGCCTCAAAGGTGTCGACGGGGTCACGTGCACGCTGGACGAAGTCGACCAAGAGACGGAGAGCGTCAAGGTCACGATTGAAGGACCGTCGATCAACTATCCGAGCGTGGAGGACGCCCTGCGGGAGCTCGGCGCGGTCATCCATTCCGTCGATCTCGTCGCCTCCGGCAAGCGCGCGGTGGAGGATGTCCGGACCGGCCAAGACCATCGCTGATCGCGGCTACCGGGACTCTTTGATTCGCTTCGCGACCTTTTGGACGATCGAGGTCTTGTAATAGTCCGCACGCACGAGGACACGTCCCTCTTTCCGCCAGGGGGTCGACGGAAACGCCTTTCCTTCTTCGAGCTCCGGTTGGAGACCGAGGGCTTTCGCCGCGGCGGTGACCTCTTGCGCGGTGGGGGATTCGACGGCCCACCGCTTCGCGACGCGCCGGCCCTGGTCCCTCGACCGTCCCAGGTCGAAGTATGCGGGGTAGAGGACGATCGGGCGGTCTCCTTTCGGCATGGACCCGGGCCGAATCTCCGCGCCGCCATAAGGATTTGGGCGGTCTCGGCACGCATTCGATATCTTCATTCTGGACGCCGCGCTCAGGGGGCCGCTTTCGGGGCGGAGCGGCATGGACGAAGAAACCGATCTCGCGAATTTTGCGCTCGAGTACGCGACGAAGAAAGGGGTCTCATACGCGGAGGCGCGGTACGAGCACCAGGAGCAGGAGAACTTCATCCTGAAGAATGGGGTCCTCGACGCGCTGTATGTCGGCCAGGACCGCGGCGTCGGCGTGCGCGTGCTTGTGAACGGCGCGCTCGGTTTTGCGGCTACGAACATGCGGACGAAATCCGACGTCCGGGCGATCGTCGACGATGCGGTCAAGGTCGCCAAGGCCTCGCGGCGCAAGACCAAAATCACCTTCGCGCACGAAGACGCGATCGAGATGAACTGGTCCATTCCGGAGCAGCGGAAGCTCGAGGACGTCTCCGTGGAAGAGAAGATCGCCGAAATCCAGTCGGTGGACCGCGACCTGATGGCTCTCGGACTCAAGATCCCCGCAAGGTACTTCCAGTTCAGCGACAACCGCATCGTGAAGTACTTCGCGAACTCGGAAGGCTCGCGGATCCGGTCGTACAGCCCGCGACTCCGGGTCTTCTATTTCCTCACGGTCGTCCAGGACGGCCAGGTCGAACAGACGTACCGGAACTACGGATGGTCCGGTGGCTGGGAGGGAATCGGGGAGTGGGACCTGCGGAAGCGGGTGCTCGACGAAGCGCGCTCGATGCAACGCACCCTGGCGGAAGGCAAGAAGTCCCCGGAGGGCAAGATGGATCTGGTCGCCGGACCGCAGGTGGCGGGCATCGCCTCCCACGAATCGTGCGGCCACCCCACCGAGGCGGACCGCGTCCTCGGTCGGGAAGCGAGCCAAGCGGGCAAGTCGTTCATTCCGCCGGACGGCATCGGCATGCGGGTCGGATCCGAGGTCGTGAACGTCGTCGACGATCCGACGGTCGAGCACTCGATCGCGTACTATCGTACGGACGATGAGGGCGTCAAGGCGCGCCGCCGATACCTGTACAAAGAAGGCCGCGTCACGGAGTTCCTGCAGAACCGCGAGACCGCGGCGGCCATGCACACCCGCAGCAACGGCGCGGCTCGGGCGGTAAATTACAACGTCGAGGCGATCGTGCGGATGGCGAACACGTTCGTGGAGCCGAAAGACCACTCGGTCGAAGAACTCCTGGAGGACGTGAAGTTCGGCATCTACATGAAGAGCTTCATGGAGTGGAACATCGACGACAAGCGGTACAACGCGAAGTATGCGGGCCGGGAGGCGTACCTCGTCGAGAACGGAGAGGTCAAACACCCCGTTCGGAACACGATCATCGAGCTCACGACGCCCGCGTTCTGGTCCGCCGTCGACGCGGTCGGGAAGGACCTCGACTTCGAGGCGGGCTTCTGCGGCAAGTCCGACCCGGGCCAGGCGCTCGACGCGAGCCTCGGCGGGCCCACGATCCGCCTTCGGAACGTGTACCTGAGGTGATCCGATGGAAGATGTGTCCTCCCGGATCGTCGAGAAGGCGATCAGCCTCGGCTGTCAGGACGCGATCGCGGACGTCATCACGAACCGCTCGTACCAGATCCGGTTCGCGCAGAACGAAGCCGTGATCAGCAACCGGTGGCGCGAATCGACGGCCTCCGTCTTCTTCGTCTACGACAAGCGGGTGCTCGCGAGCGACATCAAGGACCTTACTCAGCTGGACGCGGCAGTCGAACGGCTCGTGAAGATCGCGAAGAGCTCCCAGCAAAATCCCGATTATGCCGGAATCGCCAAAGGCCCGTTCAAGTACGCGCACGTGCGGCCGGATCCGAAGGTCCTCTCCCTGGACGATGGGGGCAAGTACGTCGAGGCGGCGATCAGCGGCGCGACGGACCAGGGCGCGAAGGAATGCGCGGGGTCCTTTTGGAAGTACGAGGACGAGCACTTCCTCGCCACGTCGAACGGCGTGGAGGCCCACGACCATCGGGCGAGCCTCTACCTGTCCATCCGGGCGCTCGTCTCGCTCGAGTCGAGCGGGCACGGGATCGCCTGCGCGACGAGGCTCTCTCAGTTCCATCCGGAGGAGGCCGGTCGGAAGGCGGGCCGCATCGCCGCCCTCGCGCGGTCTCCGAAGGCGGGGAAGGCCGGCCGGTACACGGTCGTGTTCGACCCTCTCATCTTCGGCTCGCTGATGGACCAGACGGGCGGACGCCTCGGCGCGTGGACGGTGATGGCAGGCCTCTCCCCGTTCGGAAAGAAGATTGGGAAGAAGGTGGCGTCCCCGCAACTCACCCTGTACGATGACGGATCCGCGGAGTCGATCACCCGGAAGCGCTTCGACGCGGAAGGTGTCCCGACCCGCAGGAACGTCCTTGTGAACAAGGGAGTCCTGAAGACCTATCTGCACAACACCTCGACGGCGAAGAAGTTCCGGACGAAGACGACGGGGAACGCGGGGCTCGTCTCGCCGGACCCTCACGCGATTTTCGTGAAGCCGGGGGACCGGTCCCGGGACGAGATCTTCTCGGAAGTCAAGGACGGCCTGTGGCTCACGAACACGTGGTACACCCGCTACCAGTCGTACGTCACGGGAGACCTCTCGACGATCCCGAGGGACGGGATCTTCCACATCCGGAAAGGCGAGGTCGTCGAGGCGTGGAAGGACATCCGCCTGACGGACAACCTGCTGCATCTCCTCAAGAACATCGTGGCCTTGGGCGACGAACCGGAGCAGATGATGTGGTGGGGCGAAGTGAGCATCCCCAATTTCGTCCCCTACGCCGTCATCAAGGACGTCGGGATTACCCGGTCCGCCGAGTGAGGACCGCGGCCTAACTCTGCGCGCCCTCGAGCAGGACGGCGTTGATCACGCCATGCTGACCGGGCTTGGACGTGACCCGGGCGAGTCCGATTTCCGTCTGGATCGTCGCGCCGCGCGTGATGATGTTCCGCGTCACGAAGTTCGGGTTCGACGGGTTCGCCTTCACGGTGACAATCTTGACTTTCTTCGTCACGGACGTCCGGCGATCGAGGACGTTGGCGAACTCCGCGCTCAGGATGCGCACCTTCCGGTTCGCCCCTTTCGTGCGGTAGAGCTTCAGGCGCTGGGCCCCGATGAACGCGTACTGCTGCTCCCGGCCGATCTCCCGCCTCCGTTTCTTGCGGAAAGGCCGATAGCGGCCACCGGTTGGCTTGCGCTTCGATCGTCCTTGCCAGAGGGCCATGGGAATCGTCCCAACCGACCCGGGATATATGACCCTTCCTGCCTAGGCGAGATTCAGATACCCGTACGCGAGGAGGTTCGTGAGCAGGAAGCCGAGGAGCGCGCCGCCGTTCAGCAAGGGGAGACCCGCCTGCGGATTGCCTTTCAGGACGAACCGCATGAGGAAGAAAAATCCCGCGAGGCTCCCGAGGACCGTCCCCGCAGCGACGAACGCGTTGGGCTCGAGGCCGAGGAACGATCGGCCCGGCGCGGTCAAGAACGTGAACGCGGACACGCTCATGATTCCGGGGATGATGAGATCTCCGAGCCCGATGAACATCGCCTCCCGTTCCTCCCCGGCCTCGACCTGAGCCTTCAAGCTTTTTTGCTCCCGGAACGAGTAGCCGGCTTTCTTCGGGATCACGAGGAGAATCGGCAGTCGCTGGCTCGTCAGCTCGTCTGCGAGCGTGATCATGTGCTTCGTCCGGTACACGGCCCACGCATCGTAGAAGGCCAGGGCCACCAAGAGCAGGATCGCCGGGATGGCCCCGAACGAGATCCCGAGGATCGCGGTGACGCCTGCGGCGGTCACGAAGCCGATCGCGTCGACGACGTACCACTCCGGGAACTTCACGAGGACGTAGACGAGGAGGGCCGCGAAGCCGAACGAGAGAAGGGTCGCGACATTCGCCAGGATGTTCTGGAAGTTCGGGTCCGGATTCCCGCCGGTCGCGTAGTACAGCCCATAGTACAACGGTAACAAGAGAACGAATGCCAACGTGATGAAAATGGATGCCATGATGACGTACTTCGCCAGGTTCTGCCGGCGATATCGAACGAGTCCCAGGATCACCGCGGTGAAGACGAGGATCAGGATCACGTAGACGACCGTGTTCGTGACGTCACTGGGATTCGGGAACGCCTGGTAGCCGCTCCCTTGGAACAGCGGGGAGAGCGCGATCGCCACCGCTTGGCTGCCGACCAGAAGCGCCGCCATCGCCGCAATCGAGGCGTACTCGCGGCGCATCGATGCCTACTCCCGGGTCACGCGTCCGAAGGCCACCGTGCCGGCGATTTTCTCGATGTGCACCTTGACGATCGCGCCCTTCGCAGTCCCGGGCACGTAGATGACGTACTTGTCGAGCTTCGCGATGCCGTCACCTTTCTTGCCGATATCCTGGATCATGAGTTCGTAGACTTTCCCCTCGACGAGGGGTGCCTCCTCGACCTTCGCGGCCTTCTTGACGGCCTTCACGGGCCGCCGCGCACCGCACGCGTCGCACTCGAGCATCGCAATCCGGCCCTCCTTGACGAGCCGCGTGTCGGGCCGGCCGCATTCTTGACAGAGAACGTACGCGTCGACGTAGGACTTGACTCGCTCCTCGACCTGCTGCGCGGTGACCTTGCTCTTGAACACGACCCGTCGGCCTTCCATCGCGCCGGAGGTCCCGAGCTCTCGGAGGAGGTAGGTCAAGACCATGTCCGGATCCCGACGGATCGCGCCGACGATGTCATCGAAGTTCCGGAGAATCGTCGTCTTGCCCTCGATGACGACGTCCGGTGCGGGGACCTGGAAACGCTCCCCGCTGCTCAGGGCCGCA
>DATMDM010000129.1:0-3611 GCA_035557795.1 Thermoplasmata archaeon
CGTCAGCCTCGTGTGGGCCCTCTGGGGGTACACGCTCGCACTGGGCCCGCCCTTCAACGAGTTCATCGGGAGCCTGACCGACTTCGGGCTAAACAACGTCGGGACGGCGCCGAACCCCGGGTACTCCTCGACGATCCCGGAACTCCTGTACTTCGCGTTCCAGCTGAAGTTCGCCGCCATCACGCCAGCGCTGATCATCGGCGCCTTCGCGGAGCGGATCCGGTTCAAGGCCCTCCTGATCTACATCGTCCTCTGGACGACGTTCGTCTACGTGCCGATCGCACACTGGAACTGGGGCGTCGGTGGATGGCTCAAGTCGCTCGGGGTCATCGACTTCGCGGGCGGCCTGGTCGTCCACACCGCCGCGGGTGTCTCTGCGGTGGCGGCCGCCCTCGTCATCGGGCGACGACAAGGCATCGAACGCATCGATAGCCGACCGAACAACATCCCCTACGTGATCCTGGGTGCCTCGGTACTCTGGTTCGGATGGTTCGGCTTCAATGCCGGGAGCGCCCTCGCCGCGAACGCCTTGGCCGTGAATGCGCTGGTCGTCACCAACTTGGCCGCCGCAGGGGCGGCCGTAAGCTGGATGTTGACGGATTGGGTGAGGAAGGGCAAGCCCTCGGCTGTTGGAATCGCCGTCGGCGCCGTCTGCGGTCTGGTGGCCATCACGCCCGCCTCCGGATATGTCGGCCCGATGCCGTCCATTATCATCGGGCTGGTCGCCGGGGTCCTCTGCAACTTCGTAGGGAGTTGGAGGGGTCGGACGACGCTCGATGACTCGCTCGACGTCTTCGCGTGCCACGGGGCCGGCGGGATCTGGGGGACCATCGCCACGGGCCTGTTCGCCTCGTCCCTGATTAATCCGACCGGTCCGAACGGCTTATTCTTCGGGAACCCCGGCCAGCTCGGGATTCAAGCGCTGGCCTGCGTCATCGTGGCAGCCTTTGCGTTCGCCGGGTCCTACGTGATCCTGCGCATCATCAACCTCTTCACCCCGGTACGGGTCAGCCCCGCCGAGGAAGACGCGGGCCTAGACATTTCCGGATTCGGCGAGGAAGCCTACGTAGGAGAGGTGGAGGAGGCTCGTTCGACCGGAGTGGAATCCGACCCATAATGCATGGCGGGCCGATACGCTGCGCTCATCCGCCGAGGACACCGCCGCCTTGGCGGCCGCCTCACCACTGTTCGCCGCGCATCGCGGCTTTCAGGTTCTTCAGGAGCCAGCGCACGCGGCGCCGGATCCCAAGGGTCCGTTTCTTCCGGAATCAGATCACCTCCTGTTCGCGTCTGGGCCCTCGTGTCGGCAGCGGTCGGAGCCGAGCGAATCGAACGCCCACATCGAGGTCTACGGCCTCGGAGGCTGCCCTTACATCATGCCCCGCCAATCTTCCGAGGCGCAGAACACGAGAGCCTTCGCTCTCAATGTGCCGGGGAGCCCGCCACCGGCTGCGTCGGTTTGTTCTTCGTGGCGACGCAGGTCATTGTATCACCAACGCAGGATCTTCAGGTATTTCAACATCGCGACCTCGGCTCCGCGGTCGCACACCGGCGATTCGATCGATTGACAGTCTCTAGGAGTACAGCTTCGGCTTCGCCTGCGGTTCGTTCCAATACGGCCGGGTGGTGACATACTTGAGCTTCGCCTCGAAGAGGTCGTTCAGGAACTCCTTCTCGGTGTCCTGCATCCTCGCGAGGATCTTGCTCGCGGTCGTCGGGCCGACGCCGTAGACCGAGTTCGCATAGACGGCCCGCTTCCCGTATACCGCCACCAGGTCCGCGACCTGCTTCGAACGGGTGAGGAGCTTTCGCTCTTCGTCCGTGAGGTCTAGCTTCCTCATCCGTTTCGCATAGGCGTCCCGCACGGTCCACGCTGCCCAGCCGAGGACGGTCAGGAGGCGTGACTTGCAGTTCGCGCATTCCGGATGGTCCGGCATCCGGCCGATTCGAACCTCCTCATGGAAGTGCCCGCATTCGAAGCACAACAGGTGCACCGGCTCGGACGACAAGTGGAGTCGCATCCGATCCAGGATTTCCTCCCGTTCCGCCTCCGGGGAGAAGAGTTCCGGCGCTTCGACATAACGGCGGAGGATCGGATACGCCAGCGGTGTCGGTGTCTCTTCGGAGCGGTGAATCACGACCTCGATCTCGCCCAATCGAATTTTCCGGACGATCTCCCGCACGCGCGTGAAGTCTGCGTGGAGCAGGAGCGCCTCCCGCACCGCCTCGTCGTAGATCGGCGTGTTCGCGAAACGGACCTCGAACGACCTCAGATCGCCCTCGCCGACCGTGAGGCCACGACGGATCGCCCCGAACCGCTCCGCGATGCCCTTCATGTAGTAGCCCAGCGGGAGGTGGTCGGTCAGGAGGGCCTGGAGGCCGCCCTCGAGCGTCTCGTCGTCGATCCTCAGGAGGCCGTCCACGAGCGCCTCCACGTCGAGCTCGCGGGTGTCGACCACGAGTTCGTACAGGATCCGGTACGGGTCCGTCCACCAGAACCGGACGAGGTGCTTGCGGGCGAGGAGCTCCTCGATCAGGTCGCCCAAGGTGACGTTCACGACCTCGCCGAACGACGCATGGACGATCAGGAAGCGGTCGAACGCTTCGACGACGATTCGGTCGTCCGTCGGGACGGGAGCGCCGGACTTGCGGTGATTCGCGTGCTCCTCGACCAGACGCTTCGCGCCGGTCTTGTTGATCGGCCACGCCTTCTCGAAGTGCTCGACGGTCTTGGGGACCCCCTCTTTCTCAAGCCGCGCATCGATCTCCTTGCGAATCCGACCGACGCGCTGCGCGAGGCCGAACGGTACGGGCAGCATCTCGCCATCCCAGCCCGGGATCATGGCGTTCGGGTCGGACACCGGGGTCACGTAGACCATGCCGTCCTTCCCGATCTTCTCGATCTTCCAGGGACGTCCGCGGACGATGAAGTGCAATCCCTCGCGGGCCTGGATGATCATGAACTCCTCCCCGAGGATGCCGACCTGCCGCTGCGTTGTGAGGTCCATGACCGGGTAGCGGCGCTCATCGCGAATCGTCGAAAGGTTCTCGAAGTAATAGCGGCGGCCCTTCGGCGTGACGCGGATCCGGTCGCCTTCCTGGCGGATGATGCCGAGGTGGGCGAGGAACTCCGCGACGCGATCCGCCTGGACGTCTTCGAGCTCGCGAAACGGTGCGGAAGAGCGAATGGTCGAAAGCACGTCGGACCAAGGCGCGCTGCCGCCCTCATCGAGCGCACAGCCGACGATCTGGTGGGCGAGAACGTCGAGCGCGAGGCGATGAATGTGGAGCGGCTCGAGATCCTGGTCCTTCGCGGCCTCAACCGCGGCGAGGGACTCAATCGCGTCATCCGAGGAAACCGCGAGGACGAGCCCGCGGGAAGTGCGATCGAGCGTGTGGCCCGAGCGTCCGACTCGCTGGATCAAGGACGTGACTTGCCTCGGGGAGTTGTACTGGATGACCTGGTCCACCGAGCCGATGTCGATGCCGAGCTCCAGGGTCGAAGTCGACACGAGACCTTTGATGTCGCCGCCTTTGAAGCCTGCCTCGACGCGCTCTCGTTCTTCCCGCGGGAGAGAGCCGTGGTGGACCGCGACATCTTGGCGGACCAT
>DATMDM010000130.1:0-35750 GCA_035557795.1 Thermoplasmata archaeon
GTGTCAAATATCGGGGACGGCGTTGGTCGGGAGACCCCTGTGACGGACTTTCGCTCGATGTCGAAGGTTTCGGTGGGTCAGATTCTCGGACTCGTGGAGGCGGTCGATGAGGTCGGCGGCGTTGCCGACGCTGCGACCATCGCTCGGGAGGTCGATATGGACATCGACCGGCTTGGCCCGATCCTTGGCGCGGCCGAATTTCTCGGCCTCGTGACCGTGGAAGACGGGGACATCCGGATGTCTGATCTGAGCCGCAAACTCCTGATGGCGAGCGTGCGCGAGCGCAAGAAGATCATCCGGGAAATCATCGACGACCTGCCGGCGTTCCGCCTCGTGATGGACATGGCGCGAAACGCGGGCACCCCGCTGGGCCGGCAGGAGGTTCTGCAGGCCCTCGCCGATCGGGTCGGAAGCCACCAGGCCGAGGACGTCTTCAAAGCCCTCGTCTATTGGGGCCGGTACGCGGAGCTGGTGCGGTACGACAGCGAGTCCGAGCAGCTCACCGTGCGCGTGGCACCGACGTGACGGTCGACAGCCACCGCGGTCCTATTGAGACCACGTCACGCCCGTGCTGAACGTCGTTGGAAGGACCGCGAAATCCATGCAGTAGTCGTAGCTATGGTTCGGCCGCAGGTTTCCCGCTGATTGAGAAATCGTCACCGACCCTCCTGCTTCCGCAAGTGAGACCGGCTCGTTCCCAGTGTTACTGGTCGTGCCGCAAGTCGCGCCCAGCGTGACGGTCGTGTCAATCAGATAAACGTCCAAGATGCTCACGGGAGGAGTGGGGCTGAACGCCGAATATGTCACGGAACCGGTCGCTCCCGAAGCGACGCTCATCGCCGGACTCGTCGAGCAGGCAAAGACGATCGTCGATCCGCTTGTTGTCGCAGTGGGCGAGGAGCACGGCGACGACAGCTTCCCGGTCGGTGGCGTGTAGCTGAAGGAATGCGAGAATAGGACTACCGCGGCGGTGAGCCCCATCGCTACCACGATGACGACCACACCGATTGCGATCTTGAGCCCGCGGGCGAGCGACTTCCTCACGATCGGGCGATGGCTCGGCACCGCGCTCCGAATCGCGTCCAGTTCGGTCCACAGTTCATCGACGCTCGTGTCAGCCTCGTACTCGTCCCAGTGATCCTCCATGTCTTCACCCCACTCGGCTATGTCACCCGTCGCCTTGGAGCACCCCTCCGTCCCCGGGAATCGGAAGCCTTCTCCACCCCGGCGGCCCCCCGGGGGGTCCTCCCTCAGCGAGGCGGCTTAGGCGCGGATGTCGGAAATAAACGGTATGTGTACACCTGACGCACAGGCAATGGACGACTTTGGGGTTGACCCAGCCGGGATCGGAGTCTCCGTCGACCTGGCGCCATGCCCGCCGGGATGCTGGACGGTTATCCGGTCGCGCCGAAGAACTGCCGCAAGACGGGATGCATCTCCATCATCTGCTCCCGGCCGATCGCCTCGTACAATTGAATCATGATACCTACGGAAAGCAGGACGCCGGTGCCGGAGGCGTTCCCGACGGTGCCGATCATGTCGGCGCCCGCCGCCAGAGCGCCCACCGAGGCTCCGGAAATCACCGCGACCACTGGGATGTACCGGTCGAGCACCCGCCGCAGGATCCGGGGATCCCGCCGGAATCCGGGGATTTGCATCCCGCTGGACTCGATCTGCCGGGCGACGTCCTCCGGCCCCATGTTCGTCGTCATGATCCAGAACTTGGCGAACATGACCGAGCCGCCGATGAAGACCGCGAGGAAGACGAGGATATGGACGAAGACTTGCCAATACTGAAGGCCGCGGAGGTAGACGTCGTACCGACTTGGATTGAAGAGCGGTAAGAGCCAGTCTTGGACCCCATTCACGTTCGAGAAATAGTACGCGAGGCCGCCGATCGGCGTCGTCCGCTGGATCTGGCCCGCCGTCACCCGAATGTCCGTCGGATCCGGATATGCTCCGATCCACGAGGCGTGGCCGACGAGCGGCCACTCCGGGTGCTGCCAGAACAGGAGGGAGAACATGCTCACGTTCGCCAGGACCGCCGCCACCAGGATCACGGGGATGTTCGACGCGTACATGAGGCGAATCGGATAGCGGCCACGAGCGCCCCGGGCCATGCCATGGGCGAGGGGCAGCTCGATGCGGGTCGACTCGACATATGCGACGATCAGGAAGATCGCGACCGTGCCGATCAGCGCGATCAGCGGGTTCGGCGGCTGGACCATGATCTGTTCGATCCCACCGCCCGCGAGTTGGCTCCCGGAATAATGCTGCAGGTAGTAGACCGTCTTCGGGATCGTGCCGGCCGGCACCGCCCCGCCGGCCTGTGAGGGCTCCCAATTGAACGTCCCCGTGAAGATTTGCTGGGCCACGCCGCCCGCGATGAAGAGGGAGATCCCAGACCCGATTCCCCACTTCGAGACGACCTCATCCATCAAGAACACGAGATACGATCCGGCGAAGAGCTGGACGACGATCAAGATCTGGGCCAGGAACGTCCCGTGACCCGACGAGATGACGCCGAACAGGAACGAGCCGTTCAGCGCGCTGACGAATCCCGTGGCCGGGGTGAGGAATCCGAAGACTTGCGGGACCGCTTCGACGAAGATCATCAGGATGACCAGGAACTTCTGGGTCCCCTGGTACACGCTCTTGTCCTCGTCGTCCTGGAGGTCCAGGTTGATGATCTTCGCGCCCGCGAAGAGCTGCATGATGATCGACGCCGTGACGATCGGCCCGATCCCGAGGTGCATGAGTGAGCCCTGGGCTCCCGCGAGGATCGCCCGGAGGCTCGAGAAGAAGTCGATGACGTTGGCCCGATCCAGGCCGTAGATGAAGATGTTCGTCATGGCGAAATAGAGGACCAGGATCGCGAGGACCCAGAACATCTTCGTCCGGAAGTGGACGTGGCCTTCGGGCCGCGTGACCGCCGGCAGCCGGTCCGTCAGCGGTTTCAGCGCGTACAGACGGCTCTTCTTCTTCTCTTCGAGGGGCATCGGACTACTTCCCCGCGTCCCCTGGGAGGACGACCTCGCCGCCAGCGCCGGAGACCTTCGCGAGGGCGGCCTCGGAGGCTTTCGCCACCGTGATCCGCATCGGGACCGCTACCCGGCCAGAGCCTAATAGTTTGTCGATTCCGGCCGCGGTCAGGTCGACATTGATTCGAGAGTTGTCCCTGGTCGCATGGCCCACGGCTTCGAACTCCGCCAGGCGACGGGCGAGGTCTTCGAGATCAATTGCGGTCGTCTCGCGGATCTGCGCATGGCGCGTGAACCCGTGTCGCCCGAAGTGATCCGGGTCGTACTTGATCATCCACTTCCGCTTGTGTTTGTGGAGCCCCGCGTTCCCAGTGCCGCCGCGCCCTCCCGCACCGCGACCGTGCTTCTTGCCGCGTCCGTGGGTACGGCTGCCCCTCAGCTTGCGCGTTCTAGAGACCATCCTTCGCCTCCTCAACGAGCATCCGCTCAAGCAGTTCGTTGATGTCCTTTCCGCGGTACCCAAGGTCGCCCCCGTCATGATACCCGCGCTTGATGCCGCGATATCCTTTCCGGGGAGGCGGCAGACGAATCACGGGCCGGAGCTCGCGGACCTCGGCCAACCGGGCCTCGCCCTTCGAGAGGGCCTGACTGAGATCCCAGATTGACGTGTACTTGCTGTGCGCCTTCACGAACGCATCATCGATCGGTCGGTCGCCGACCTGACGGCCCCGTTTCAGAAGGAGGCGCGCGAGCACCTCCGGATCGACTTCCCCCCAGGTCACGTGGTCCTTCACGAGCTGGAGCATGCCGCGGTATGTCGGATCCTGCGGCACGATCGCGCAATGATTCTGGCGCGTCAGGTGCAGCATCCGGAGCGTGTCCTTCACGTCCGCGCGCAGATCGCTCTTCCCCCGGAGTCGGAGCACGGCGAAGCTCATTCCTCCGGCGCCTCCGCGTCCTTCGACTCTTCCGCCGGTTCTTCCGTGAGGGCCGCGCCCTCGACCTCGATTTCCTCCGGCAGTTCGCCGGGGGGCGCTCCTTCCGCGACGACCGGCGCAGCCTCGATCTTCCGGGTGAACACCTGTTCCGCACCCGCCTTGATTTTCAACCGCTCCATCTGCTCGGATCGGACCTTGACCTGGCCGGTCTGCCGCAGCGCGGCGAACGTCGCGAGCGCGTAGTTGACGGTCGTCTTCGTGTGGCCCTTGGTGAAGCCCCACGCGTCCGTGATGCCCGCGAGCCGCAAGACGCTCTTGGCGATGTCGCCCACGGCGAGACCGACCCCTTGCGGGGCCGGTTTCAGGAACACCTCGACGGAACCGCTGCGCCCCGAGACCTTGAACGGGAGTGTGTGGGCTCGCCCACAGCCGCATTCCCAGGAGCCGCAGCCTCGCTTGATCTCGATCATGTTGAGCTTCGCGTTGTCGATCGCCCGCCGGATTGACGGACCGACCTCGCGGCCGCGCGCACGACCCAGGCCGGCGAAGCCGTCCTTGTTCCCGACGATGCACGTGATCACGAAGTTCACGCGACGACCGGAGTCCGTCATGCGCTGCACCATGTTCACATCGAGGACCTCATCCTCGGTCTCGGGGAGGAGGATGTCCACAATCTCCGGTTCGCGGATCGGCAGGCCGGTTCGGATCGCGTCCCCGAGCGTCGTGAGCTCGCCGGCGAGGACCAGCCGCCCGAGCTTCGTCTTCGGCGCCCACTCGCTCAGGTTCCTCTCCGGCCTCGCGGCGCGCGCCTCCCGCCTGCGGCCGCGGCCGCCTCGTCGCTGCGGCATCAGGGGGCCTCCAGCTTCGTCTTCACCGCGTCGAATTGTGTCGGGATCGATTCCCCGATGTGCGCACCGCGGATCCGCTCTTTCGTCGGCAGGACGTCCGGACTGTGCGGCACCGAAACGCCGGAATCGAGGAGACCCTGGAGGGCCGCGAAGAGCCGTCCGCCTTTCGAGGGCCGTTGCAGCCCCAAATCGAGGATCGCTTCCGAGACGCCCTTCGCCGACGCCCGCTTGCCGGCCAGATATCCAGTCAAGTATGCCGCCGGGAGGTTTCCGGTGCCCGCGGCCCAGCCTCGTTTCTTCAACTCGAGCGAGTGAGCGGTCGCGACGACTCGGTCTCCTGTCGGGTCCGCCACAATGAACTGCACGATCGTCTGGTTGAGCGTCTTCCGGACCACGACCCGTGGTTTCCCGCTCCGGAGCAGCTTCGACCTCGTGCGATAGTCGGTGCGGCCTTCGCGGCGACGCCGGAACGGAACGCGGTAATGGGGTCCTTGCTTCACTTCGGTGCCTCCTTGATTGCGCCGGCCGCGCGCAACTGCTGGTCCAAGTGGGACTTCGATTTGAACATGCCGCCCTTGGCCTGACGGTAGAAACGCCGGTATGTTTTCGTATCGATGCGGCCTTGATCGCGAAGCTCTCGGAGGTGACGGCGCATGCCGCGGATGACGCCAATCCACCGGGTCTTCGTCGGCGTCCGGGCGTTCAGGGCGCCCTTGCGGCTGCCATGGCCGCGGCGCCGACCTTTCGCCCGCTGCGCGGCTCGGTGACGCGCCCGCCCGCGGGAGACGCCTCGCACGGGCCTCTTTTGGATGATGTTCTTCCGGATGAGGTTGCGAATCCCGTCCCGGGTGATCGCGTCGAGGATGTCGTCCTGGACCTTCGGGTCGGTCGTGATCCAGACCCGGTTGACGCCGATGCCCAGCATGGACGCTGCGAGGCGTCTCTGATAATCGAACCTCACTCCGTCACCATCCGGTTCAGGACTCGGAGGCCCTTCTCGTCACACGCCTTCTCAATCATCTCGCGCTTGCGGCTGCCGACCGCGTGGGCGATCCGGACCGCCTGCTTCGCGGCGTCGAGGCCATCGAGTTGCCGTTCGTTGTGCACGAGGACCTCCTGGAAACCGCTCGGGTGAAGGCCGCGAACCGCGCGCGGGCCCCGATACCCGATCGACGGGAGGTTCCACCGATAGCCGAAGTGGCGACGGAGCTTCGACTGGCCGCCTTGGGGCTTCCGCCACTCGTCTCCGAACTTCCGGTAGCGGAACCACTCCTGGCGGCGGAACTTGGGGCGCGCCGCGTTCTTCGCGGATCGCAGGGCGAGGAGCTTTTTCAGGTGAGGCTCCAGTTTCGGCTTCGCCCGAGGCTCGTGGACTTCTTCTTCGGCCTCTTCTTCGGCCTCCTCCTTCTTTCCCTTCTTCTCTTTCGGAGGCTTCGGCTTCTCCTTCGGTTTCTCTTTCCCCTTTTTTTCCGCTTTCGGGGGCGCTGGCGTCTCTTCCTCTGGCGCGGCCTCCTTCACGGCCTTTTTCTCGATGAATGTGCGGAGACGTTGGCGGAGATCGTCGACCTTCCCCTCCTGGCTCAGGCCGTAGCGTTCGCTCCAGACGAGGAGTTCGGCCTTCTTCGCCGTGCGGATCTCACCGGCCGTCGGAAGCGCCTGCTCGGGCTCCGGCACCTCCGGCACGGCGGTCTTCTTGGCCTTCTTCGCCGCTTTCACTTCGGCTTTCGGCTCCTTCTCTTCGGCCATCTCAGGCCTCCCCCGCCTTCCTCGTGATGTAGATTCCATCCTGGAAGATGCGCGGATCGAATCCGCGAATTCGCGTGGCCTGCTCGATATTTGCGGCCGTTTGACCGACGGCTTCGACGTCCGGGCCCGTGAGGAGCACCTGGTCGCCATTCACCTCGACTTTCGTTTCCCCGAGGATCCTCGTCTTCCGCGGGAACTTCTCTCCGAGGAAATTCTCGATGATGAACTCAGAGCCCTTCACGGTGGCTTTCAGCGGGAAGTGGCTGTACACGATCTTCATCTCATACGTGAAGCCCTCTCGGACCCCGACGACCATGTTCCGCAGGTGGGCCGCGAAGGTGCCGACGAGCGCCGCCTCCTTGCGTCGCGGGAACTCGCAGCGAACGGTGGCCTGTTGGCCTTTCACATCGATGCGCAACCGTGGATGGAAAAGGCGGCGCCGCAGGGTGTGACCGCCCCCGGTCACCACGACGAAGTCGCCGTCGACCCGGAGTTGGACTCCGTCCGGGATCTCGACGGCCTCTTCCAGCAACCCCGCGACCGGCATCTCGTCTCCTCAGTACACATAGGCGATGAGCTTGCCGCCCACGCCGATCTGCTTCGCCTTCGTCTGCGAGATCACGCCTTCCGTGGTCGTCAGGATCAGGACGCCGAAGTCCTGGGCCGGGAGGTAGCGGGCCTCCCACTTTTCGAGTTCCGTCCGCTTGACGGCGAACCGCGGTTTGATCACGCCACAATTGTTGATGCTGCCGACCAGGGCCACGCGGTACAGATTCCCGCGGCCGTCCTCGATCAACTCGAACGACCGGATGTATTCGCTCTCCTGCATCACCTTGAGGACGCGGCCGATCAGCTTCGACGCGGGGCGGATCACGCAGTCCGTCTTGCCGGCCGCCTCGGCGTTCCGCATTGTCACCATGGCGTCGTTGAGAGCGTCTTGCAACATGGTGCCACCTCAGCTGTACTTCCGGAAGCCGAGCTCGTACGCAATCTCGCGGAAGCATTGCCGACAGACGTGGAGGCCGTATCGACGCACGATGCCGCGCTTGCGGCCGCAACGCAGGCAACCTCGCTTCCGGCCGAAGTCTTTCGTCCGCCTCACACGACCACCTCGACCTTGAATCGATCCTTCATGAATTGCATGCCCTCGTCCCGGGTGACCCGATGTCGCCGCGGGATCCGCCGGGACTTGTTCGAGCGTCGGGCGACGCGCCAGCCGGGCCGCTGCAGGCTCACGCTGACGTCCATCCCGAACACGCCGATTTCCGGATCGTACTTCATCCCCTGGAAATCCGTGTAGTCTTGAATCCCGAACGAGAAGTTCCCCCTCGTGTCGAAACTGTAGCCCGGAAGGCGATTGTTCCGAATCGAGAGCGCTTCCGTCAGGAACGCCTCGGCGGGGCCGCCGCGCAACGTGACGCGCGTCCCGATCGGCATGTTCCGACGGACGCCCCAATCCCGGACCGCCTGATGACTGAGGGTCTGCACCGACTTCTGTTTCGTGACCAGCTCAAGGACCTTCTGCGCCTTCACGAGTTTCTCGCCGGCCTCGCCGACGCCGACGTTAACCACGACCTTCTCGATCCGGATGTCGCGCATGCCCGCCATGGTCCCACCTAGAGCGCCGACACCTCTGGCGTCTTGATCGACGGGGCCTCTTTGCCGACGACGAACACCTTGCCGGCGTCCGTCGAGAAGCCCTCGGTGAATGTGACGATGTTCGCTCGCGGGTTCCGGGTGCGCTGGACCTCGAGCACGTGCGCGATCTCGCCGACGTGTTGGCCGCCCGTCACGAGCACCGGCGCCCCCTTGCCGAGCTCGTAGTGCTCGACGACCTTCTGGTCCGGGACGTGGACCTTCAGCGTCGCTCCGGTCTTGTATGCGTCCTTCTCGAGGAGGACGTTCCGCCCGTCGTGGAGATTCAGCTGCGTCTTGCCGCGGCGGACCGTCGTCTTGTCCTCGACGCGGCACAGCTTCCAATTCGCGTCCGCCTCCTCGATCGGCACCAGGGCCATCTTGCCGCGTGTGTTGACGAGCATTCGGTAATGTGCCTTCGTCACCGCGAAGGAGAGGACGTCCATCAGGCCGACTGGAAACTTCGGATCCGTGATGGGGCGGCCGTCGACGAGGACGCCGCGGTCGTTGAGGATGTGTCGCGCCTCCCGTGCCGTCGCACACACCTTCAGCATGTCTCTCAGGATCAGGCCGATGGGGACGCTCGCATCAATCGGGTGCGGCCCGGGCGACGGCTTCACGACCCAGAAATCCGTCTTTCGCGGAATCGTCCAGCTGCGGGGAGCCGGCAGCCGCTTCAGGTGCTTCTTCACGATCGACTCACTCCTCGAACTTGCGCCGCCGCCACGGATCCGTGTCGTCCATCCGGACGATCAGGAGGTTCGACGCGTGCAGCGGCCGGGCCACTTTCTTCTCATCCACTTTCTCGATCGTGATTCCCTCGATGACGACCGTGCCGTGGACGCGGTCGACGGAGACGACCTTTCCCTCCTTGCCGCGGAAGCCGCCTCGCATGATGCGGACCGTGTCGCCTTTCCGGACCGGAAGGGCCCGCGGGAGATGGACCTTCGACTTGTCGTGGATCTCCGGCGCGAGGTGGGACGATGCCATGATGCGCTTCGTGTGGAGCGGCGCGTTCGCCGCCCTCTTCCGTTGGGTCCGGGGTTTCGTGCTCGTCATTCGGAATCCTCACACGATCATGCTCGCCGTCGCGGCGACCCGCGGCCACCGTTCCGCGGCCTCGCGAGCGACGGGGCCCTTGATGTCCGAACCCTTGACCTCGCCTTCCGGGGTCACGATCACGCACGCGTTGTCCTCGAACTGGACCATCATTCCTTCCGGCCGTCGAAACGGTCGGCGCTGACGGACGACGACGGCGTTCATCACTTGCTTGCGCGTCTCCGGCGTTCCTTTCTTGACCGTGACGACGAGCAGGTCCGCGATCCCTGCGCTCGAGAGTCGGTTGCGGACGCCTCGATACCCTTTGACCTCGATGATCTCGACGATCTTCGCGCCCGTGTTGTCGATGCAGTCTAGGCGCGCCCCTTTCGGCAAGCCACGCGTCTGCCGTCCGGGAAGACCCTTCATCCGGCGACCCCCTGGTTGTGAATCGCGACAAAGTGCACCGTCTTCCCCAGCGGCCGGCATTCCATGGCGAGGACGCGATGGCCGATCTGGAGCCCGAGGCATGGCGGCGCGTGGACGTTCATGCGGTGCGTCCGCTTCTCGTAGCGCTGGTATTTCCGAATGAACCGCAGGGACTGGCGCTCGATGACGACCGTGTTCTGCATAGCGGTCGACACGACGACGCCTTCAAGGGTTTGACCGCGAACGGACAGTCGACCGTGGAACGGGCACTTCAGATCGGTGCACGACTTCTCCGGCACGGGGACATCCATCCCGACGTCTCTCGCGGCAGAGCTGGTCGGTTTCGCCGCTGCGGCCGTCGTGGCCGGTTTCTTTTGCGCTTTCTTCCCTGCCATTCGATTCACCGGGCCTTCTTCACGCGATCTTCGGGTCGAAAGCGAATCTCATCTCCATCGACTTCGAACCCTCCGGGGACTTCGAAACGGAAGCGGCTGCCGTGCTTCGGGATCCGCTTTTCTTCGCCTTGAACGTCGACCACGAGCATGTTGCGGGTCTCATCGACGACGCGTCCGCGGACATGCTCCTGGCTCGGGTCGGTCGCGTCGACGACCTCCACCCGCAGCCCGATCAACTCGTGCTTCCGGAGGTTCGCCATTACGTCTCCTCCCCCGACGGAGCGGCCTTCGCGGGACCGGCTTTGCGCGGGGCCGCGGCCCCTCCCGCGAGTTCTTCCTCGCGCATGATCGTGAGGATGCGGGCGATGTTCTTCCGGAGCGCCCGGATCTTCCCCGGGTTCGGCGGCGCGCCGCCCATCGCGGCCACGCCTCGCTCGTGCATCAGCTCGTCCCGAAGCTCCGTGAGCTTCTTCGCGATCGTCTCCGCGTCCATCGCGCGGATCTCCTTCGTCCGGAGCAATGGCATTACGTCTCGTCGCCTCCTCCCGTTTCCACGTCGGCGTCGACGCCGAGCTCGCTCACCTGCTTGGCGACCTTCTTCAGCCGCTTGGTCGCGACCTTGCTCTTCTTGATCTTCTTTGTCGGATCGGGCTCTTCGGGGACGATGAGAGGTTCGGGCTCCTCGACCGACTCTCCCCCGGCACCGGGTCCGCCAAGGGCCGCCACCTCCACCATCGGCTCAGGCGCGGGAATCGGTTCGGCCGCAGCGGCGGCCGCAGCGGCGGCGAGGTATTCGGGGGTCGGCTTCTTGATCTCGATCTCATCGGGCAGCTTCGCCCGCGGGTCCATGATCTCGACCGTCACGCCGATGACGCCCGGCTTCAGTTTCGCGACCGCGAACCCGAGGCCCATCCAGAGGTTCCGAGGCTCGCCGCAGTACTTGATGTGGCCCGCCTTGAACTTCTCCGTGCGATGCCGCTGCCCGGTGAGCTTGCCCGCGATCACGACGAGGCAACCCTTTGCGCCGGCCTCCATGATCCGCCGCACCGTCGAGTGACCGGCCCGTCGGAAATGCCACCCTCGTTCGAGGGCGTTGGCGAGCTTCTCGGCCATGATCTGCGCGTTCAGGGCAGGGCTGGCGACTTCCTGCACCTCGATCTGCGGGTTGTCGAACCGGAACTTTTGCTCGACCGCTTCCGTGAGGGCCTTGATCGCGCCGCCTTTCCGGCCGATCACGAGCCCCGGACGTTCCGCGAGGAGTGTGACCCGCGTCCCCATCGGCGTCCGTTGAATGTCGAGCCCGCCGAAGCCGGCGCGCCGAGTCTCATTCATCAGGTATTCCTTCAGGAGGACGCGACGGACGTTCTCCACGATGATCCGCTTGTCCTTTCGGTTGACCTTCGCTTCCGCCGGCATCTCACGTCACCTCTTCCAAGACAATCTCGAGGTTCACGGTGTCCTGGTTCCATGGACCGCTGCGGCCGTACGCCCGAGGACGGAAGCCTTTCGTCGTTGCGCCCTTATGAGCGTTGATCACGCGGATGATCATGGCATCGGGATCCTCTTTCCCTGTGAACTCCGCGTTCGCGACGGCGCTCTCGAGGATCTTGAGGAACGCCTTGGCTGCCTTCACCGGATACCGGGCGGGCCCGGTGCCGGACTTGTGCGCGACCCACCGATTGTATTTCTTCATTGGCACCGGTTGCTTCAGGGCGACCACCTTTTCGAGGTATTCGCGGGCTTGGTCGACGGTCTTCCCGCGGAGCTGTCGGGCGAGCTCGACAGACTTCTTCCATGCGAGCGGCAGTTCCCGACCGTATGCTCGGGCCATCGTCTCGATCTTGTATTCGACCGTGTACCCGAACTTCGTCATTCGACCCCTCACTTCAGCGGCATGAACTTCGACGATCGCGTCGCGCCGACGCCCGGCCCGCTGTGCGTGACCGGCTTGCGCGTCATCGCGAACTCGCCGACGTAGTGCCCGATCATCTCCGCCTTAATCTCGATCGTCACGAATTCTTTCCCGTTGTGGATCGCGACCTTCTTGCCGATGAAGTCCGGGAGAATCGGGACGTCGCGGCAATGCGTGCGCACGGCCTCGTCGGTCCCGTTCGCGCGGACCTTCTCGACGAAGGTGAGGCGCTCCTCATCGATGCCGCGCATGAACGAGCGCCGGGGTCGCGCCGGCAAGAGCTCGATGATCTCTTCGAGGGTCATCGCCTTCATCTCGTCGAGCGTGTAACCGCGGTACGTGAACTCCTTCTTGCGCCGCGTCTCGACTAAGCCGGCGCGCTTCCGCAGCTTGCGTCTCGCGGCTTTCGCCAGCCCACCCATCTGCTTCTTCGCCATCGTCAGGACCTCCGCCGCTTCGCTTTGAGCCGCTTTGGCTTCGGGGACATCCGGCCGACCTTCCGGCCTGGAGGAGTGTCATAGCCGACGGTCGACGGTTTCCCGACGTGCTGGTGGGACCCGCCCCCGTGCGGATGGTCCACGGGGTTCATCGCCACGCCGCGGACGTTGAAGACGGCCTTGCTGAACGAGCGGTACGAGAAATATTTCTTGCCCGCCTTCGTGAACGGCTTGTCTCCGCGGCCCGCGCCGGCGACCGCGCCGATCGTCGCGCGGCAATCCGGATGAAATGTATGGAACTGCCCTGAGGGCAGCTGGACGACGGTGCGTTCGCCTTGGCTGACGACGACGGCTTGCGTCCCGGCGGCGCGGACGAACTTCCCTCCGTCCCCGGGCATCGCTTCGATGTTGTAGACGAGCGTGCCTTCCGGAATCTCGCGGAGGGGCAACGTGTTCCCTCGGTCCACGTTCGGCATGCCGTGCGTGACCGCCTGACCGATCGAGAGCCCGTCGCAGGCGATCATGAGGACCTCTTCACCGTCGAAGCGAACGCGCGCGAGCGGCGCCGTGTGCCCGGGCGCCTGGAAAATGTCCGTGACAACGCCCGTACCGCGAAGATGTGGATGGGCGACGAGGCCCGGATGGCGGTGGCTCGGGGACCGGTACGTCGGCGACGTGCCGCGGCCGCGCCTCTGGGAACGCAGATTCTTCCCCAATCAGAACACCCCGATCCGCATGCCGATCTCTTCCGCAGAAAAGCCCGGTTTCAGTTTGATGATCGCGTGTTTCCCGTCCTTGCGGACGAATGTGTTGACCTTCGCGACTTTCACCTGGAACAGGTCCTCGAACGCCGTCTTGACCTGGGTCCGGGTGGCTTCTCGGCGGACGAGGAATTCGAGGCGATTGCCGTCTTTCAGGTTCTGCGCGGGCGTGCCCTGAAGCATGTTGAGCGTCTTCTCTGTGACGTACGGATGGAGGAGGATCTCGTGGGGCTTCACGGCGGCCAGCTCCTGAGCACTTCGAGCGCCCCTTCGCTGAAGACGGTGAGCCGGCCCGGATCGCCTCCGGGTGCGAGGACCTCTGCGTTCAACGCCGCCGGACTGATGACCTCGACGCCCGGGAGATTTCCCAGGAGCCGACGGACGGTGCGGGCCTCCTTCACGACGACGAGGACGCTCCGCGGTTGCCGATACCGCCGGCCGCGCATTTTCCCGCGCCCGGCACGGATGTGTCGTCCGTCTTTCGCGCGTTCCACGTCGGGCATGAGCCCGAGCTGATCAAGGATTTTCAGCCCCTCGCGAGTCGCGCCGCTATCCGGGGTGAGCGTCTCGATGCCGTCCTCGATCACGACAGGGAGCGTGATGTCCTCCGGGAACCGGTGTCCCCGCGAAGCGACCATCCGGGGATCCTTCAGGGCCGCAAGCGCCGCGTTGCGGGCGAGCCGCCGCTCATGTTCGTTGACCTTCTTCGCCCATGCCTTGTCGGGCCTCGGCGGATGAGCACGACGCCCGCCGACGGTTCCCGGCGCCTGTGCTCCGGTCATCGTGCCCCGGAGGCGCGGAACCCGCGATACGCCATGTCCCTTGCCCGACCATCGGACGGAATGGCGCATCCCGGCCCCGATACCCGGGCCGTACGCCTGTCGTCGATTGGCCTGAAATGCTGTCACCGCACGTCGAATCAGGTCGAGCCGGATGTCGGAACGGAACACGGTCGGGAGGTCGATCGTCTTGGTGACGTCGCCATCGAGAGAATACACGTGGACCTGACCGGCTTTCACCGCGGGCCTTTCTAGTTTCTTCTCCTCCTCCGGGGCGGCCTTCGTGGCCTTCGTGGCCTTCGCGGGCTTCGGAGCCCGTCGACGGCGCTTCGGCGCGGGTTCCGCCTCGGCGGATCCCGCAGTCTTCTTGTCCTTGGGATCCGCCACCGACGTTAGACCCCCTGCTTCGATTCGCGGGAGATATACGTAAGGTCCGGAGACTTCTCGAGCTTCACGTACCCACCGCGAGCCGCGTCGCGGAACCGGATGAGGCGTTTCGTCGGTCCTGGAATCGAACCGTGCAGGAGCACGTACGGATTCCGGAGATTCCCGTAGTGGAGGAAGCCACCGTCCGGCGTGACCTCTTCCGCCTTGTCGCCGATCTTCAGGATGCGCTTGTTGTACTCCGTCCGTTGATGATACCCGAACTGGCCGCCCTGCGGCACGGTCGGGCGGACGTACCCCGGCTGGAAGTTCCCGAGCGTCCCGATGTTTCTTCGGTGCTTCGAGTTCTTGTGGCTCAGGAGCCGCGTGCCCCACCGGGTGTGGTGGCCCTGCCATCCTTTCCCTTTCGTGATCGCCGCGACATCCACCATCGAGCCTTCGCGACAGAATTCGGTGACAGAAATCTCCTTCCCCAGGAGACCGCGCGCGTACTTGATTCGGTCCTCGATCGATCCCCCGCCGACGCGATTCTCCATCAGGTCCGGCTTCTTCTTCGGGACGCCGGTCACGAGCGACGGCTGCGTGTACGTGATCACGCGCACCTCGTCGACGTGGGCCGCGTCGACCTTCGTCCAAGCCTCCTCGGCGTCGTAGTCTTTCGGAATCGGGAAGACGCGTCGGAGCTCCTTCTCCAACTGAGGCGCCCATACCTCCGCGGCCGTCTTCAGTCCTTCGGGCACGCGACGGTACAACCGAACCGCGGCGACCCGCATCGGAGGGACCTCGACGACCGTCACGGGGACTTGGACCTCTTGGCCGGACGTCGTCGACGTGGGTCGGTAGTCGACCACGATCGCGTGGGTCATGCCGGCCTTGTAGCCCGCGAAGCCTTGGAGCCTTGGCGTGCCGCCGTCCACGTCCGGCCAACTCGAGAAGTGTGGAATCGGGCTCTCGCTCCGCTTGCGGGGCGAAAAGCCCATCGATCCGTGTCTCGGTCGGTGTTCCTTCGGCATCCGCCACTCCTCCGCAGAGGGTGGTCTCTCTTCGCGTACGATGAGCCGCGGGCGTTCGGTCGCGACACCGTGACGCTGCCTGCAAGGCCAGAAGAATCGGGCCCGCATTTCCGGGATCCACGGAGGGATTGCCCGGGAGCGTCTGGTCGACGCGCTGGGCCGTCCCTATGGAGGGGCCGTATATAGTTCTTTGGAGCGGGAGGGCTTCGCCTCCTGAGAAACTCGTGCGCCGGCGTCTCGCTCGACCGGTTCAACGGACAAGCGTCTTCGGCTTCGCTTTCTGCGGTTCGGCGATCTCGAGGACGAGCGGCTGAACGATCGGCTCGTCTACTTTCTCGTCGAGTTCCTGTTCATCCACTTCCGCGAGCGCCCGCCAGAACGCTTTCGTCCGCGCGTCGTAATATTCGTCACACATCGCCGCGCCTTCATCCCCGACATCACGGGGAAAATACAAAACCCTTCTCCTTTTCGGCCGCCTGCACGAAACGGAGTGGGCGCGCTCGACTGCACGGTTGCATGTATCGGCGGTGATAACACTCCCATAACTTTTAAGCGGGCTTCGCAGGCTATGCCACGTCGCTGGGCGGTTCTTCATGGAAGTCAAGCGGATGAAAGTGAAAGTTTGCCTCGTTGGCGAGGCTGCGGTTGGCAAGACCTCCCTCATCCGCCGATTCGTGCTGGAGAACTTCGACGACAAGTACATTCAGACGCTCGGGACGAAGGTCTCCAAGAAGGAGCTCACTTCCTCGTCGCCAGACGGGTCAGGGGAACTCAAGATCGACATGACGATCTGGGACATCATGGGCCAGAAGGGCTTCCGCGAGCTCCTCAAGGAAGCGTACTTCTACGGAGCGCGCGGCATCCTCGCGGTGTGCGACGTCACCCGGAGGAAGACCCTCGAAGACCTCGACGACTGGATCGAGGGCGTCTACAGCGTGACCGGAAAGATCCCGATCGAGTTCCTCGGAAACAAGATCGACCTGAAGGACCAGGTCCAGATCAGCGAGGACGACATGGTCCAGGCCGCGCGGGCCTACGACAGCCCGTTCCACTTCACGTCGGCGAAGGCCGGCGTCAACGTCGAGAATGCGTTCCAGTCCCTCGCGGAGCGCGTTGCGAAGGAGCGGTACGCGCGGAAAGTGCTCCCTGAAGAATAAGAATTATCAGGGGCGATACTCGCGTCCTCACGGTACATAAGACCGCGCTCGATGGGAGGCGCATGATGGCGACATCGACGATGGCCGGCCAGAAGCACCTCAAGGCCAAGGTCTGCCTCGTCGGGGATGTCGCGGTCGGGAAGACCTCGTTGATCAAGCGGTTCGTCCAGGACCAGTTCGACGACCGCTACATCGCGACCGTCGGCACGAAGGTCACCAAGAAGTCGGTTGACGTCGTCTGGAAGGGCGCCCCGGCGACGCTCGACATGATGGTGTGGGACATCATGGGCGAGAAAGGATTCCGGGCCCTCCTCCGCGATGCGTATTTCGAGGGATCCCAGGGCGTCATCGCGGTCTGCGACCTCACGCGCAAGGACACGTTCTACGACCTGAACAACTGGGTCCAGATGATTCGCAAGCAGGTCGGCAACGTCCCGATGGTGTTCCTCGGGAACAAGATGGACCTGACCGAACGGCTGGTCGTCAGTCAGGAAGAACTCGCCCGGATGGGGTCGATCCACAGCGCGCCGCAATTCCTCGCGTCCGCGAAAACCGGTGCCGGCGTGAACGAGGCGTTCCGCGCCCTCGGCGAGGCCATCGGGCACCGCGGCAACGAGTGACCCAATCTCGACTTTGGTCCCCGCGGGACCGCCATTATCTCGATAGATAACCGATGGGCAACGCCTTTATAACCTGAGACGTGTGCGAGCGACGAACCGCCTCTAGGGATTCCGATGGACCGCCAAAAGATGAAAGTTAAGATCTGCCTGGTCGGGGAGGGCGCGGTCGGCAAGACGTGTCTGATCCGCAGGTTCATTCAGGACCAATTCGACGACCGATACATCTCCACCCTCGGGGCGAAGGTCTCGAAGAAAGAGATCAAGGTCGACGGCCCGAACGGCGGCATGGATGTCGACATGACGATCTGGGACATCATGGGCGAGAAGGGTTTCCGAGAGTTGCTGAAAGAGGCCTACTTCCACGGGGCCCAAGGCGTCCTGGCCGTCTGCGATGTCACCCGAAAAGAGACGCTCGACGACTTGGAGGACTGGGTCGCGGCGGTGATCAAGGTCACGGGGAACGTCCCGATCGAATTCCTTGGAAACAAAGCGGACCTGAAGAACCAAATGACCGTCACGAAGGCGGACGTCCAGAGCGCAGCGGAGTCGCACGATGCACCGTTCTTGTTCACCTCTGCGAAGACGGGCGAGAATGTCGAGATCGCGTTCGCGAAGCTCGCCCAGATGATCGCGAAGCGCGCGGCGTAACGTCCCTGTTCTAGAAACGGTTGCGACCGCGATCGCTGTCGCCACAATCGCCTTTGCTTCAAGAGTATATGGAGAAACTGGCCTCGCGTAGGACAGGACAAGATGAGCGCTTTGCGACGCCGCGACTGCTCGAACCGCGAGAATTCACATCGCACGGTGTGCGAATTTCGCCAACTCGACCTCGGTAACGTCCGAGAAGTGTTTAAGTAGAAGGCTCGTGTATTCGAACGCGACCCAAGCGAGGGCCCGGTCAGAAGATGGTGGAGACGGCGGGAGAGCCTGAAGAACTCCCCCCCGTGGATTCGTGGATTAACAAGGTCGATTTCCGGTCCACGGCCGAGGTGAAGATTCCCGAGCGGCTCGTTGATCAGGTCATCGGTCAAGAGCGAGCCGTCGAGGTGATCCGCAAGGCCTCCGAGCAGAAGCGGCATGTGATGTTGATCGGCGACCCGGGCACCGGGAAGTCGATGCTCGCCCGGTCGATGACGGAAATGCTCCCCCGGGACGACCTGCAAGACATCATCGTCTACCACAATCCGGAGGACCCGAACGAGCCGAAGATTCGGGTCGTGCCCGCCGGGAAGGGCCGCGAGATCGTCAACGCACAGAAAGCGGAGGCGATGCAACGCCGGGAGCAGAAAGCCTCCATGGTCATGACGATCGTCTTCTTCATCATTGGGCTGAGCGTGATCCTCTCGTACCAGTGGGGATCCCCGACCCCGGAGTTCCGTCCCGACGCGCCGAACATCATCCTGTTCGGCATCCTCGTGGCGGCGATCATCTACATCGCGACGCGGTACACGGGACACCGGCAGGAGAACCTGATGGTCCCCAAGCTCCTCGTGAGTCACACGCCCGACGAGATGCCGCCGTTCGTCGATGCGACGGGCAGCCATGCGGGCGCCCTCCTCGGGGATGTCAAGCACGATCCCTTCCAGAGCGGCGGGCTCGAGACCCCCGCGCATGAGCGCGTTGAGTCCGGGGCGATTCACAAGGCCCACAAGGGCGTCCTGTTCGTCGACGAGATCAACGTGCTCCGGATGGAGAGCCAGCAGAGCCTCCTGACGGCGATGCAAGAGAAGAAATTCTCGATCGTCGGCCAGAGCGAGCGGTCCTCGGGTGCCATGGTGAAGACGGAAGCCGTGCCATGCGACTTCATCCTCGTCGCCGCGGGGAACCTCGACGCGGTGCAAGGAATGCATCCGGCGTTGCGCTCGCGGATCCGCGGGTACGGTTACGAGATCTACATGAAGAGCACGATGCCCGATTCGGAAGAGAATCGGCTCAAGCTCGTTCGGTTCGTCGCCCAGGAGGTCGCAAAAGACCGGAAGATTCCGCACTTCGATCGCAGCGCGGTCCTCGAGATCCTGCGGGAGGCGCAGCGGAGGGCCGGCCGCCGCGGTCAACTGACGCTGCGACTGCGCGAGCTCGGCGGTCTCATCCGAGTGGCCGGGGACATCGCGCAGGAAGAGGCGACGCCTCTCGTCACGGCGAAGCATGTCGTGAACGCAAAGCGGATTGCGCGTTCCCTCGAACAACAAGTCGCGGACCGGATGATCGAACGGGGCAAGGAATATCAGACCTTCATCACGGAAGGCGCCATCGTCGGCATGGTCAATGGCCTCGCGGTCCTGGTTGGCGACAACTCGATTGCGGAGTTCAGCGGCATCGTGCTGCCGATCGCCGCGGAAGTCACTCCCGCGCAGGCGAAGCAGGGAGGCCGCATTATCGCGACGGGCCGCCTCGGAGAAATCGCGAAGGAGGCCGTCGAGAATGTCGCCGCGCTGATCAAGAAGTACACCGGCGAAGACATCTCGAACCACGACATCCATGTCCAGTTCGTCGGCTCCCGGGAAGGCACCGAAGGCGACAGCGCATCCATCTCGGTGGCGACGGCCGTCATCAGCGCCTTGGAAGAGGTGCCGGTCAACCAGACCGTCGCGATGACCGGCTCCCTCAGCGTCCGCGGACAGGTCCTCCCCGTCGGCGGAGTGACCGCGAAGATCGAGGCCGCGGCGGAACTCGGCCTTAAGAAAGTCGTGATTCCCCGCGCGAACATGAAGGATGTGCTCCTGGAGGATCGCTACCAGGGGAAAATCGAGATCATCCCGGTGGACACGCTGAGCGAGGTCCTCGAGGAGGCGCTCGTGGGTCCGAAGAAGTCCGGGCTCATCAGCAAACTCGTGGCGCTGGTTCCGAAGATCACGCCGGACAAGACGGGCCCGGCCGCGGTGCCCCACTGAAATTCCGGAGAGACCGGTGGACGATCCAATGGATCCCTCCGAGTTCTCCGAACCGATGCCTTGCTACGAGTTCAGTCCCACTCTCTCGCCGTCCGAGGATGACGGCCGCTGCGTCCACTGCCGCAAGTTCTTGACGCTCGAATGTCCGTACATCGACCACTTCCTCTCGGAGGACGACGAGTGACCGGGCGTGCGTTCTTCATCGGTCGGTTCCAGCCGTTCCATCGCGGTCATCTCGCGACGGTGAAGCGAATCCTGGAGTCGAACGACGAAATCATTGTCGGCATCGGCTCGGCGCAGTACAGTCACACGGGGGAGAATCCCTTCACCGCAGGCGAGCGATACGAGATGATCAAACGGGCCCTCGATGCGGAGGGCATCCACAACTACCACATCGTCCCGATCCCGGACACGCACGTTCACAGCGTGTGGGTCAGTCACGTGACCTCCCTCGTACCCCGCTTCGACATCGTGTACACGAACTCGGATCTCGTCGTGCGCTTGTTCCGGGAACACGGCCTGAAGGTCTCGTCGCCTCCCCTCGTGGACCGCGAGCGCCTCTCCGGCACCGTCGTCCGACACCGGATGCTCAAGGGCGACGACTGGGAATCTCTCGTCCCCGCCGTCGTCGCCGAGTACATCAAAGAAATCGACGGCATCGAACGCATCCGCGAGACGCACAAGTACTCGACGCCGTACGGAACCCGCGAGAACCACGAGGACGCCTAAGAAAGGGACCCGTCCACGACTCCCCGCGGGGACGGGCTCCGGCAGGCATCCCTCCAAACGAGGATGTCGCTCCCCTGGATTCCTGCCTTCAAGCAGAAGCGCGCCGTAGGGGATAATGCCTACTTACCAGTCAGTTACCATCTGATGTTCTGTTCTGCTAGCGCTCGCATCGCGGACGCCGCTCACCAGTCGATCCGATATCCGCAGTAGGGGTCGCCGCGAAGGATACACGCGACCTTCGTGACGGTTCCCGCAATCCCGAGCATCGTGAGCGAGCCTTCGTACGTCCCGAGCCAGGCGGCGCATCGCGCGGGGCTGCTCATCCAGTCGTAGTTTCGAAAGATCGCGCGGTGGCCTTCGACATCGACTTCGAGACGACCGTGATTGAACTCGCGCGCGTAGGAGTTCGGCGAAAGCTCCAACAGGATTGGGAATGGGATGACCCGCTTCAGGAACCGCCGGAGGGAAGAGAAGTTGATCGCCTCCTCCCTCATCATCCGACGGACCGTTTCGTAAGTTCCGTCGCCGAACCGCGTCTCCACATGTTCGAGGACCTCCAGCGCGGACCGGAGGGGATACCATCCGTCCGCGTGGATGAGACCGGGATCAACGCCGGACTCGATGAGGGTCTTGTCCGCAGCGGCCCGACCGTGGTGAGCCGCGATCCAGTGGTGGTAGTTCCGAAAGTGGCTTCCGCGAATCATGGGGGCGATCAGCCGGTCTCCCCGCGCGTCGGAGAGCTCTCCGAACACAGCGACCCCGAGCCCCGAGGCCGCGTACAGCTTCCCGCGGCGCTCCCCGCCGACGCACTGCGCCAGATCGGCGCGCACGAGCTGCCCGAGCGTCCGACTCACATGCGGGAGACGAAGGCCCGTCCGCTGGGCGATTTGAACCGGAGTCTGGGGGCCGGGGATGACGGCCGCGAGGACCTTCTCCCGCTGCCGGCTCGCGAGGACATACGAAAGCCGGTCGAGCACGTTCGCGGATCCCGCGTGCAATGTCTGCCTCGGGCACGGTGCGCTGAGACGCACGATGCAGGCGAGAGGTCATTACTCTTTCCTCACCCACCCGGGCCCAGGTACGTCAGGAGGACGGGGACGAGAAGCGAGGCCATCAGATGCACCCGGCGGACGCGCAAGGCGACCGGGACGAGGCCGACGATCGCGGAGAGGCCCGCCAACCCGATGCCAATGGGACCGGTGGCGGCAGCCAAGAGGACGAGGACCGCGAGAAGGGACAACGCCGCGATCCGTCGGGGGTTCGAGCTCGACCACCGCCGCGCCACCCCGCGGCCGACGCGGGCCGCTACCGGCGCAGCGATCGCGGTCGCGAGGACGGCGGACGTGACCAGGAGGATAAGCGACAGAGGCGCTGACCACGCAACGGGCCACGGGGAGAGATCCCCAGCCAAGGCGCGGACTGCCGCCGCGGCGCCGCTCCGCGCCCGGTGAATGATGAACAGGACCGCGACGCTGAGGAGCGCGGTGGAGGTGGAGACCGCGCCCAGGACCACCATGAACTGACTCGGCCCCACACTCTTTCGCGTGCCGACCGAGGCGAGGGTCGCGGCCGCACCGCCGCTGAGACCGGGAAGCCAAGACACGCTCGCTCCGGCGATCGTCCCGCGGAGCGCGCTCCGCGCGTCCTCTCGCGAAAGTGCTCGGAGCGGCTCCAGTCGCTGGTACGGGATCGAGCCCGGGCGAGCCCGCAGTCCCACGAGCAGGCTCGGGATTCCAAAAAGCCCTGAGAAGAGCGGAAACAGGACCGCATCCGGATCGACGAGGGGTGGCCCTCGAAGGACCGCAAGGCCGAGACCGGCGGCCAGCGCTTGGACCCAAACCGCGCGAACGAGCCGACGCACGCGGCTCCGGCCGCGCCACTCCGACGCGAGGACCGCTCCTAGGACGCACAGGAGGAACGCGGGCGTCCAGGGGCGAAAGCGGTCCCCAAGGCCGATCGGATCGGCCAGGAGGAGGCGGAGCGGAACCAGTGCGACGACCGCGAACGCGCTCCCCAGCAACGCCCCTCGGGCGGCGAGGGCCACAGCTTTTGCGCCTTGCCCGACCAGGAGGAGCCGATGGCCAGGGAGCGTGGCGAGCGCGGTGTCTTCCGTCGGAGCGCCCAAGAAGATCGCGGGAATGAAGTCGAACACCGCGTGGCTCCCGGCCGTTGCGAGGAGGAAACAGGAGAGCAGGAGGCCCATCGTCTCCGGCTCCGAGGAAATGTCAGGGACCAAGACCGCAAGGAAGCCCGCGAAGGCGGCCTGCGTCGCAAGGACCAGGGCCGCCACGTTGTTCACGTGAAGCCCGGGCGAGAGACCCGTTAGCGCTCCGGCAAGGAGACCCAGCATCGTGACGATGAGAAAGCCCGCGACCAGACCGAGGGGTGTCAACGACGGGAGAGTTCGCAGCGTCCGGGTCAACGTCTCTGGTGCACGTAGGCTACTCTCAACGGCTGCGTCGCTCCCGGGGCCCCCACCCTCCGCCGCCGGGGGTCTCGATCACGAGGAGGTCATCGCGACGGAGTTCGAGCGTTGCTTTGGCGGGCAGTGCGCGCCGACGTCCGTTCCGCACGAGGAGGTTCTTTCCCGGGCGAGCGTCGTCCCCGCCCTCGAGGCCCTTCGGCCGAAGGATTCGGCGTTCCGAGAGGATCGACGCGGTCCCCTTGCGGGCCAGGAACCGGACGGAACGGCGAATCCCGTCTCCTCCCGCGTGGCGGCCCGCGCCTCCCGTTCCCGAGATGAGTCGGTATTCCTCGATTCGGAGCGGGTACGCGAACTCGAGGGCTTCGACGGGCGTGTTGCGGGTGTTCGTCATGTGCGTGTGGACGCCCGACATGCCGGGCCGGAAGGGGAGGGCGCCCTCGCCTCCCGCGATCGTCTCATAGTAGGAGAACGGCCGAGGATCCGACCCGCCGATCGTCAGGTTGTTCATCGTGCCCTGGCTTTGCGCGGGGACCGTGTCGGCCAGCGGCTCCGAGAGCGCTAGGAAGAGGACGTCAACGATTCGCTGGGAGGTCTCGACGTTCCCCGCCGCCACGGCGGCCGGAGGGCGCGGCCAGACCAGACTCCCCTCCCTCGCGAGCACCCGAAGCGCCCGGAGAGAACCGGCATTTCGCGGCGCGTCCGGGTCCGTCAGGCATCGCATGACGTACGAAGCGGCGCTGAGGGTCACGGCGAATGGCGCATTCAGATTGCCGGCGACCTGGCGATCCGTGCCCTCGAAATCCACCGCGATGCCAGAACCGCCGATCGTGACTTCCGCATGGATCCGGATTCGCTCCGGTTCCCCCGGCGAGGCCGCTTCGAGGAACTCCTCCGCCGCCCAGGTTCCTCGAGGCAGTTCCGCGATGGCCGCCCGAACCCGCCGCTCTCCGTAGTCGAGGAGCTCATCGACCGACCCCCGGAGTCGTGTGACACCGATTCGCTGGACGAGTTCGACGAGACGACGCGCCCCGAGCTCGTTGGCGGCGACCTGCGCTCGGAGGTCTCCGAGTCGCTCCAACGGATTCGAGGTCTCCCGGCGGAATTTCTCGAGAACGGTCCGCCGCTCGCGTCCCCGATCCATCATCTTTTGCGGCTCCAGGACGAGTCCTTCGTCCTCGAGACGCATCGCGGTGGCCGGCATGGAGCCGACCACCTTCCCACCGATGTCCGCATGGTGCGCTCGATTCACCGCGAACCCGATGACCGCTTGCCGGAAGAACACGGGACGGATGAGCGTCACGTCCGGCAGGTGGGTACCGCCCCGGTACGGATCGTTCACGATGACCTGATCGCCTTCTCGGAGGGTCCCGGGGAAGTCCCGCATGGCCGCATCGACCGCGACCGGCATCGAACCGAGGTGGACCGGGATGTGCTCCGCCTGCGAGACGATACGGCCATCCGCGTCGAACAACGCGCAGCTCGCATCCATTCGTTCCTTGATGTTCGGCGAGTAGGCCGTCCGGCGAAGGGCGACGCCCATCTCCTCCGGGATGAACGACAGGGCCGTCTGCAGAACCTCCAGATCGACTGGATTCACGGATTCACCTCGATCTCAATCAGGCCCCGCTCCTGAATCCGGAAATTCGCGCCCGGAGGCACGACGGTCGTGGCATGGTCTTCCGCAACGATGGCGGGACCCTCTTCATCGAACCCTACCGGCAGGGATTCTCGGTCGAAGACGGGCACGTCCGACCATCCCTCATCGAAGAGCACCCGGCGATGGCTCATTCTCGGAACCGGACCCTCATGCGACCGCGGGAACGTGACGGGCCGAGGCAGCCGGGCGGTCAGCCGAACCGTGACGAGCTCGATTGGTTCCTCTCGCGAGGCGTATCCGTACCGCCGGCGGTGTTCCTTCCGAAAGGCGCCTGCGAGATTGGCGCGAAGCGGGATGTTAATCTCGTAACTCTGTCCCCGGTAGCGGAGGTCGACGCTCTCCTGAAACACGGCCTGGCGGGGATCGTGGTGTTCCTCGCGTAGCGCTTCGAGGGCTCGGGATCGGAAGGCTCGAACCGCTTCTGCGATCGCGGACTGCGCCCGTTCGAGGGGCCGAACGATCGTCCGGCTATATTCCAGCTGTACCGGCGAAATCAGGATGCCGTACGCCGAGAAGGCCCCCGGAAGGAAGGGGACCAACACCCGCGGAATCCGGAGCTCTCTTGCGAGCGCCCACGCGTGCATCGGACCGGCCCCGCCGAAGGCCAATAGCGCAAAGTCCCGCGGATCCAGTCCGCGCCGAACCAGGATGATTCGCATGGCCTTCGCCATGGTCGCGCGAACGATCCGTTGCACTCCGAGGATCGTTTCATCCGAGGAGAGGTGCAATTCCTGGGCCAAGTGTGCAATCCCCTTGGCGGCGAAGTCCGAGCGGAGGGGGAGGCGGCCTCCAAGCAAGCTCGGCCCGAGGACGCCCCCGGACAAGTCTGCGTCTAGGACCGTCACCGATTCGCCACCCTTCCCATACGCAATCGGACCGGGTTCGGCGCCGGCACTATGAGGGCCGACGCGCAGCGCTCGGCCTGCATCAATCCAAGCGATGCTCCCACCGCCGGCCCCGACCGACTCGATGTCGACGACCGGGAGGGCGAGCGGGAACGTGTCGATTACGGCCTCCGTCGTCCAAGAAGCCGCCCCGCGAACGATGGTCGAGAAGTCCGCGCTCGTACCGCCCATATCGAACGTCAACAGATTGCGGTGGCCGGTCCTCCGTGCGATTGCGACCGCGGCGGCGACGCCGCCGGCGGGTCCGCTCAGGACCATGTCGACGGGTCGCTGCAGCATGGCCCGGTGGGAGACAACGCCGCCCGAGGACTTCATCACGTAGAACGCGCCGTGGACGGCCCGCTCCAGACCCCGCAGATATCGAACGACGAGCGGTTTCACGTAGGCGTCCAGGGCCGTTGTCGACGATCGCTCGAACTCGCGGAACTCGGCGAGGACTTCATGGCTCGTCGAGACCGATAGACCGCGTAGAGCCTTCGCGAGTCGCTGCTCGTGCGCGGGATGAAGGAAGGAGAAGAGAAGCGAGATCGCAACGGACTCCGCCCCGCTCGCTCGAACTTTTCGGACGACCACCTCCAGGTCGCGCTTCGTCGGGGACCGGAGGACCCGATTCCGCGCATCGACGCGCTCACGGAGCCCGAAGCACCGCTCCCTCGGGACGGGCGGAGGCGGTCGAGTGACCCGCAGGTCATACAGGGACGGCCGATTCTGGCGACCGATGAGCAACAGGTGCTCAAATCCCTCCGTCGTCACGAACGCGGTGCGCGCACCCTTCCGCTCCAGGATCGCGTTCGTGGCCACCGTGGTTCCGTGCGCCATCCCGACGGCGCCAAGGGCCCGCATCCCTTCGACGACCGCCAACGACGGATCGCGGGTGCTCGGCAACTTCAGTGACACCACCTCGCGGCCGCGAAATCCGACGAAATCGGTGAAGGTCCCGCCAACGTCCACTCCGACGTCCACGGCGGTGGAAGGCGCTGATGCTTGATGTCTTTGACCTGCGTCGTTCTGAACCCGGCGCCATCCTTGGAGGTCTAGCATGCCGAAAAAGAGGAAAGATAGCGCCGGGCGGCCTGCCCGAGGCCCTTTCATTTCCCGTTGTTCTTCAGGGTGCCCTCCATGAACTGTCGGTAGCCTTCGAGGTCCAGCAAGCCGTGGCCGCTGTAGTTGAACGCGATCGTGGTCGCTTCGTTCCGCGCCTTCGCTTCGAGCGCGAGGTCAATCGCCCCGCGAATGGCGTGGCACGTCTCCGGCGCGGGAATCAAACCCTCCGTCTTAGCGAAGATCTCGCCCGCCTGGAAGGTGCTGACCTGATCCACCGCGCGGGGCTCGACGAGGCCCGAGTCCAACAGGACGCTCAGCGTCGCCGCGGTCCCGTGGTACCGCAAGCCTCCCGCGTGGATTCGCGGTGGGACGAACGAATGGCCCAGCGTGTGCATCTTCACGAGCGGCGTCATTTCGCCCGTGTCCCCGAAATCGTACTCGTACCGGCCTTGCGTCATCGAGGGGACGGATTCGGGCTCTACGGCGACGAACCTCGTATCGACGTTCCCATGGATCCTCTCACCGATCATCGGATACGTGAAGCCCGCGAAGTTCGAACCGCCGCCGACGCTGCCCACCATGAAATCGGGCGTGATGTCCGCGAGCTCGAACTGCTTCTGCGCCTCGAGGCCGATGATCGTCTGATGCATCAAGACATGATTCAATACGCTCCCAAGAGAGTACTTCGTGTTCTTTCCCGTGACGGCGGACTCAATCGCCTCGGAGATCGCGATGCCGAGAGACCCCGGATGGTCCGGGTCTTGCGCGAGGAACTTCTTCCCGACGTTCGTCTGGTCGCTCGGGCTCGGGATGACTTCGGCGCCGTACAGATTCATGAGGTATTTCCGGTACGGCTTCTGGTCGTACGACACGCGGACCATGAACACCTTCGCCTTCAGGCCGAAGTAATTCGTCGCGAGGGCGAGGGCGGATCCCCATTGGCCCGCGCCGGTCTCGGTTGCGAGGGCCTCGACCCCCTCCTGGGCCGCGAAGTACGCTTGGGCAAATGCCGTGTTCGGTTTGTGCGAGCCGACGGGCGACAGGTCCTCCCGCTTGTAGTAGATCCGGGCGGGCGTCTTGAGAAAGGCCTCGAGGCGCTTCGCCCGGTACAGGGGGGTCGGCCGACCCAACCGGAAGTACGCTTCGCGCAGCTCCTCCGGGATCGGCTCCGCCCGATTCGGACTCATCTCCTGACGGATGAGTTCCTTCGGGAACAAGGGCTCGAACGCCTGCGGCGGCACGGGCTCCTTCGTCCCGGGATGGAGGTACGGCGGGAAGGGCGCGGGGAGGTCCGGGAGGATGTTGTACCACGCCCGCGGCAGGTCGTCTACGTCCAGGAGGATTTTCACGTCGCTCGCATTCGTCGGTTCCGTTCGAATCGCCTGCATCGGTGCCACCGATCCCGGCAAGTGGATTCTTTGAACAATATATAACGATTCTGTTCGTTGATGTCTATTTATTTACTTTCCGAGACGAAAACATTAACCCTTAGCGCACCCTTCCGTACATTGGGCCGAGAGGATGTGGGCGCGCTTCCGTCATTATTTCAAGGGGTTCCCGGCGCAAGAGAAGGTCGCCCAGCTCATGGTCACGTACGGTCTGCGCGTCCACGAGGGGAGCGTGTACGCAGCCGAAATCAAGCTCTCGGACACCGCGATGGCTCGCGCCGCCGGCGTCGACCGCCGAGTCGTGACCGCGACCGTCGAGACGATCGACAAGAACGCCGAGCTGCGGGCCTTCTTCGACGCCTTGCGCCCGGTCTGCCACCTGCGTGAAATCGCGCCGCTCATGAACTGGGGGGCCATCGAGATCGTCCCGACCAACGCATCGAAACCGGGGATCTTGGCGGGTGTCGCCGCGATCATCGCGCAAGCAGGAATCTCGATTCGGCAGGTCATCATGGACGACCCGGAGATCGTCGATGACCCACACGGATTCATTGTGACGGAGGCGCCCGTGCCCGAGCGCCTGCTCCCGCAGATCAAGCAAGTGGACGGCGTCAAGTCCGTCGTCCTGCACTAGACGGCCCCAACCCTCCGCCGACACCCTTTTCTTGACGAGACCCGTGCGGTCCTCGTGGGATGGCGAGCTCTCCTTCGGGTTGTCGACTTCCAGTCGTTGCTGTCGTCGCAGCCGGTGGTCGCGTCCGCCCTGGAGAAGGCGCAACATGCCGGCGGCACGAAGTCGCCCGAGGCCAGAAGCCTCCGCGAAGGATACTACCTGCTCGCGAAAGTCCTGTGGACGCGCCGCGCCTCGATTCAACGGATCCACGACCTCGCATGGCTCGATCACACCGTGGTCTCGGCGGGCGCGCGGCTCGGTCGTGTTTGGGAGGATGCGGAGGGGAGCCGATCGATCCGCGCCGCGGAGGAGGCCCTCCCGCAGGGCGTCGCTTCGGAACTGTTCCCTCTGGAAGGATCGAGTTGGATCGACGTCCCGGTCCAGGCCTTCGCGGGAATCAGCCCGACCGTCAAGCTTCAGCGTGGCGTTTCGCAGCCCTACCGGGTCGGGATCGTCCCCGAGTCCCGCCTCCGGCCGTGGTACGAAGCCGTCACGACCGCCAAGTTCAGCGCGCCTCCGGCCGCCGTGAGCGTCCTGGGAGAAATCGAGGCCCTCATCGCTGCCGCGCGACGGGCGGGAGGCCCGAGCGTCGCCCTGGTCTTCGCGGCGTCGTCATTCGAGGATCGGTTTGCCGAATAGGCGGGCATGGTCGCGCATCATGCACCGGTCCTGAATCACGATCTTGCCCGCCGCCTGCGCCTTCTTCGCTGCCTCATCGTTGCGAATTCCAAGTTGCATCCAGATGACCTTCGCGGGAGTCTTGATCGCTTGGTCCACGATCGGTGGTACGTCGGCGGAAGGACGGAAGATGTCGACGGCGTCGAACGGAATCGGTACGGCGTCGAGGGACGGATACGCCTTCTCCCCGAGGATCTCGGTCGCCGTCGGGTTCACCGGGATGATCCGGTAGCCGTTCATCTGCATGTACTTCGGGACGCGATGCGCGTCCTTCGCCGGGTCCTTCGAGCAGCCGACGACCGCGATCGTCTTGATCTCGCCCAGGACTCTCCGGACCTGAATCTCGTCCACCATTCGGTCCTCGATTTGGAAAGCGTGGCTTCCGGTTAAGCTTTCTGAGGGAGGGCGCGGCGAATCGCGTCTTTCAGACTCGGCGCGAGACTCAGATGCTCCGCTTCGTCCGGGGCGAACCACTGGATCTCCGAGTGCTCGTCGTTCGCGATCCGAGGCTCGCCTCTCCATCGTGTGACGAAGAACAGGTAATGACGGAACAGCTCTTTCGACGTGGGATCGATGTCTTCGTAGATGCCGAGGAACCGAGGCCGGAGCGCTGTGATCCCTAACTCCTCCTCGAGTTCGCGGACCAAGGCGGACGACGGCTCCTCGCAAGGGACCAGATGACCGCCGAAGGCGTCCCACATGCCCGCGAACCGAAGCGTGCTGGTGCGCTTCCCCAGGAGGACCCGACCATCGCGGGCAATCAGTCCCGTCGCGGTGACGTGAATCACGCGGCTACCAAGGACATCCCTGGATATTCGTTCTTCTCCGAAAACCGGGCGGTATCTCTCCACCACCCCCTCCCAAAGATTCATGGGGTGGACTCCCGCTTGATGGCGCGATGGAGGCCGTCGCTCATGAGATCGCGGACCGTCTGCGGCCGGCTCCGTTCGTCCGGATCGTGACGCACATCGATACGGACGGAATCACCGGTGGAGCCATCGCGTCCGAAGCCCTCGACCGGGCTGGTATCGCACACGAAGTCGCCTTCGTCAAGAAACTCGACGACGCCGTCATCACGGATCTAAAGCGGCAAGGGACGCCGCTCGTCTGGTTCATCGACCTCGGCGCGGGGATGCTGCACGCGTTGCACGGCCTCGACGCAGTCATCACGGACCATCACGTTCCGACGGAACGGGAAGTTCCGAAGGCACTGCGGGGGGACCTTGTCCGCTTCACGGAATCGCAGGATCGGGTCTTGATGCTGAATCCGCATCTCGAGGGCGAAGGCTCCGACGTGGCGAGTGGTGCAGGTTGCGCCTATGCCGTGGCGAAGGCCATCTCCCCGAAGAACATCGACCTCGCCGCGATCGCGATCGTCGGCGCGGTCGGCGACGTCCAAGATCAGGAGTTCCGCCGGCTCTCCGGATACAATCGCACGATCCTGGCGGACGGAATCGCCGCCGGCGTGGTGGAGGCGCACATCGATCTCCGACTCTATGGACGCGAGACGAGGCCCGCATACAAGATGCTTCAGTATGCGACGGACCCTTGGATCCCACGGTTGAGCGGGAAGGAGGAGGCGTGCATCGCGTTCCTCCTCGAGCTCGGGATCGACCTGAAGGTGGAAGACCACTGGCGCAGCTGGTCGGACCTGGACCGCGGCGAGAAGCAACGCGTCGTTTCGGCGCTCGTGTTTCACATGCTCGAGCGAGGTTGCGGCATCAAAGAGGTCGAGCGACTTGCCGGAGAAACGTACACGTTGTCGCGTGAACCCGCGGGCAGCCCCACCCGGGACGCGAAAGAATTCGGGACGCTGATGAATGCCTGCGGACGATACGACCAGCCGGAGGTCGGGTACCGCGTGTGCCGCGGAGATCGCGAGGAGTACCTCGCGCAGGCGCTGCGACTCCTCCGGGGCCACCGGGAGTATCTGATGGACTCGATGGAGACGATCGAAGAGACCGGCATCACGCAGATGGAAGCGGTCCAGTACTTCCATGCGGCGGACCGCATTCGCGACACCGTGGTCGGGATTGCCGCGAGCATGGTCCTCAACCGGCAAGGCGCGAGCAGGGATCTGCCGATCATCGCGTTCGCCCAGGCCGAAGACGGCATCAAGGTCTCAGCCCGGACGACGCGGGAGCTCGTGGCCCGCGGGCTCGATCTCTCGGCGGTCATGCAGGCGGCAAGCCTGGCGGTGGGAGGCCAAGGCGGCGGTCATCACGGCGCCGCCGGCGCGACGATTCCTCCGGGGACAGAAGAGAAGTTCCTTGAAGTGGCGAACCGGGTGGTCCGGGAGCAACTGGGACGATCCGGATCACACTTCACCAACCGGGATGGAGAGGCTGGCGAAAGCGGCAGGGCCTGACCGATTCACCCTTCCTCGCCGCTGCGGGACTTGGCCATCTCAGCGACTCGCGGGATTCCATCGCCCGACGTTCGCGAGGATGTCGTCATGGTACCTGGAGATCTCCTCTCGCGGCGTTTCGTTCACATCGACGAACGCAAGCTCGGTCCAAGCCGGATGCTGCGCGATCTGAGTGCGTTCCCCGAGAAACACGAATTCTAGATCCCAGTGATTCTTCGGCCCGTACACTTCGGAGAAGACGTGCGGGCCGTTCAACGGGTGACTCGGCAGACCGAGCTGCTCCTTGAGGATTCGATCCGCGGCCGCCTGCGGCGGCTCGCCGAGGATCAGATGCGAGGAAGGCAGCATCCAGCCTTTGCTGTTCAGCGCAGCTCGTTCCGGATCGAGCGCTCCGATGTGATCCCACCCCGCCGAAGGATCGAGATGGCCCATGAGGACCCGGTCCCGATGGCCGCTCTCGCTCAGGACGACGAACGCGGACAAACAAATCCCGCCCTCCGGAATCTCTCGGGTCTGCAGCGGTCGGTCCGTCGGGGCGAAGCGACAGAACTTGCGGTCCGTGGGCATGCGTATTGAACCCCGCCCCGCGCTTTTCAACCTTGCTGCGGGACCGCTGTCCTCGGTTCGCCGGAGTTCTCTGGAGACGGTCGCAAACCTTTTATAACCCCCGCCACTTCGACGGCCGCTTCTCCGAGGACGGGGAGCCGATGACTGATGACGTCCCGCGGCCGCGGGGCGGAAGGAGGTCTCCACGATGGCCAAGCCAATGTACGTTCGCTTCGAGATGCCGAAAGAGCTCGTCGACAAGACGTATCAATCGATCGAGCTCGCGAAGGAGAGCGGGAAAGTCCGCAAGGGGACGAACGAGGTCACGAAGCTCGTCGAGCGAGGCGAGGCGCAGTTCGTCGTGATGGCCGAGGACGTCCAGCCGGAAGAGATCCTCGCTCATATGCCCCTCCTCTGCGAGGAGAAGGGCGTGCCGTACGCGTACGTGCCGAGCAAGCAGGAGCTCGGCGTCGCGGTGGGCTTGGGAAAGGCGACCGCCTCGATCGCGATCCTCGACCCGGGCAAGGCGAAGCCCGTTATCGATGACGTCGCCTCGAAAATCCGCGCGCTAAAGAAGTGACGATTCCTCGGACACGGGAGTGAGAGAACATGGCGGACGATGACAGCATTCCCGCGGAGGTCGTCGAGGTCGTCGGCCGGACCGGGATGACGGGAGAAGCGGTCCAAGTCAAGGTCCGGGTGCTCGACGGTCGCGACAAGGGCCGCATCATCACGCGCAACGTGAAAGGGAGCATCCAGGTCGGAGACGTCCTCATGCTCCGCGAGACCGCGCGCGAGGCCCGCAAGCTCTCGGTCCGGTGAGTCGATGCCGACCCGACGCTCGTGCTCCTTCTGCGGCAACGAGATCGAGCCCGGCACCGGCAAGATGTTCATCCGCAAGGATGGGACCGTCTTCCTCTTCTGCTCCCACAAGTGCCAGGCGAACATGCTGAAACTCGGCCGCGTGCCGCGGTGGACGCCGTGGACGCAAGCGTTCCGTCGAGCGGCCGGCCGGGTGGCCGCCGAAGAGGCCGTCGCGGTCGCGGAGGAAGCGCCTGCCGCGGGACCGCTTGCGGTGGAAATCACCATCGAGACCCCGAAAGGAAAGGACATCCCGGCCGACCTGTCGGACCTGATCGACAAACGGATTGGACCAGACCTTCCGCGAGGAGAGCTCGAGCGACACTACTCGGACTTCGTTGCCAGCGACGCGTTCCACACGTCCATCGTCGGCTGGTCGAAGAAGAAGCACGGCGCCAAGCCCGCCACGCGTATCGACAAAGCGGAGTTCCTCGCATGGAAAGATTCGCCAGAGGGGCGCCGGACCTTCAAGTCCTGGCTCGATGGACGATGGCAGCAGGTGAAGGGCCGTAAGCGGGAGCCGGCGGAGGAAGAGGAGGCGCCGGCCCCGATCGCGAAGAAGGCGAAGAAGGGGACGTGAACGTGGCCGAGCGCACCTTCGTCCTCCTGAAGCCGGACGCGGTGCAACGCGGCCTCATCGGGGAAATCCTCTCCCGATTCGAGCGCCGAGGCCTGAAGGTCACGGCGTTGAAACTTGTCCGCGTGAGTCGTTCTCTCGGGGAGACGTACTACGCAGAGCACAAGGGGAAACCGTTCTTCGAGCCGCTGATGGCATACATCGCCGCGGGGCCGGTCGTCGCGATGGTCCTCGAAGGCGACGGCGCGGTCGCTGCAGTCCGGAAGATGATGGGGAAGACCAATTCCGCGGAGGCCGAACCGGGCACGATTCGCGGAGATCTCGCGCTCACGATCGGCCGGAATGTCATCCACGGTTCCGACTCGGGTGAGAGCGCGAAACGAGAAATCTCGCTGTTCTTCAAGTCCGATGAGATCCACGCCTACGCGCGGATCGACGAGGCTTGGTTAAGGGAGTAGTCGGGCCCAACCTCCGGAGGGGCCAACCTTCTAATATCGTCGGATTCTTGGTCCGGCGGCGATGGCTTCCATTCGCCAGCCCATCGTGTCCGTCCTCGGACACGTGGACCATGGCAAGACGACCCTCCTCGACCGGATTCGCGGGACCGGCGTTGCGGGCCGCGAAGCCGGCGGGATCACGCAGCACATCGGCGCGACGGAAGTCCCGCTTGGGGCGATCCTCGAGATGTGCGGGGACCTCGTCAAGGGGCGATCGTTCCGCATCCCCGGCCTCCTCTTCATCGACACACCGGGCCACGTGGCCTTCTCGACCTTACGCGCCCGCGGCGGCGCGCTCGCCGACCTCGCGGTCCTCGTCATCGACATCAACGAGGGATTCCGTCCGCAGACGATCGAGAGCCTGAACATCCTCCGGCGGTACAAGACCCCGTTCGTCGTCGCCGCGAACAAGATCGACATGGTGCCCGGATGGAGGAAGCACGAAGGGCAACCGTTCGTCCGCTCGTACCAGGATCAGCCGGAATCCGTGCGGGAGGAGCTCGACCGCCGGATGTACGAACTCGTCGGTCGACTGTTCGAGCACGGATTCTCCGCCGACCGATACGATCGGATCGAGGACTTCAGGACGAACCTGGCGGTGATCCCGGTCAGTGCGAAGTTCGGCGAGGGCATCCCAGATTTGCTGCTCACCCTCATTGGCCTCGCCCAGCGGTTCCTCGAGGAACAACTCGCGACCGCGGAAGGGCCGGCGGTCGGCACGATCCTCGAGGTGACGGAGGAGAAGGGCCTCGGGATCACCCTCGACGCGATCCTCTACCAGGGCACGCTCTCGAAGGGCGACACGATCGTCTTCGGGACGGCGGGCAAGCCGGGGACGACGAAGGTGAAGGCCCTCCTGAAGCCGAAGCCCCTGGACGAGATCCGGGACCCGCAGGAGCGCTTCGACTCCGTGAAGAGCGTCTCCGCGGCGGCCGGAGTCAAGATTGTCGGGAGCGGGCTCGAGAAGGCCGTCGCGGGCGCCCCGATTCGCGCGGCGAAAGGCAATGTAGCAGCCGTCCTCGAAGAGGTCGCGAAGGAATCCCAGGTGCACATCGAGACGCAGGACGAAGGGATCCTCGTGAAGGCGGACGCGATTGGTTCCCTCGAAGGACTCGCGTACGAGTGCAAACAGGCGTCGATCCCGATCAAGTTCGCCCGGCTCGGACCGGTCTCACGACGGGACGTCACGGATGCCGCGACCGCGAAGAATCCGTTGAACCGCGCGATCCTCGCCTTCAACCTGGAGATTCTGCCGGACGCGAAGACCGCTCTCCGAGACCATGCGGACCTCAAGCTACTCGAGAACGATGTGATCTATCGTCTTATCGAGGATTATCAGGCGTGGCGGGACGAGCGGAAGCGGCAGCTGGCCGAGGCGGGTCGCAAGGAGATCGCGTATCCTGCGAAGCTCCTCTTCCTCGGCGAACATGTGTTCCGG